>NZ_JBSFDA010000179.1:0-20580 GCF_053593675.1 Streptomyces sp. NPDC002156
ACCCACACCCCCGCGCGGCTGCCCTCCCTCACCCGGTGGGCCGCCACCCGCCGGGGATTGGCCTTCCCACCGATGAGCAGCGTCAGTGTTGTCATCCCCTGCTACAAGTACGGCCATTTCCTCGCCGACTGCGTGAGCAGCGTCCTGGACGAGCAGGACGGCGTTGACGTCCGGGTACTCATCATCGACGACGCCTCGCCCGACGACTCGGCGGAGATCGCGCACAAACTGGCCGCCGCCGACCCGCGCATCGAGGTCCGCGTCCACGAGACCAACAAGGGCCACATCGCCACCTACAACGAGGGCCTCCTGGAGTGGGCCGACGGAGACTACGTCGCACTCCTCTCCGCCGACGACCGACTGGTCCCCGGCGCACTCGTACGGGCCGCCGCACTCCTCGACGCCCACCCCGAGGCGGGCTTCGCCTACGGCCGCCCCCTGCGCTTCCAGCATGGCGGCCCGCTGCCCAAGGCCCGTACGCAGAGCACCGGTTCGGTCGTCTACCCCGGGCACTGGTGGCTGGAGCGCCGCTTCCGCGAGGGCACCGGCTGCATCACCTCGCCCGAGGTCGTCGTCCGCACCAGCCTCCAGCGTGAGGTCGGCGGCTACGACCCCGCACTGCCCCACGCCGGCGACATCGAGATGTGGATGAGGCTCGCCGCCCGCGCCGACGTCGGCTACATCAGCGGCGCCGACCAGGCCTTCTATCGCGTCCACGGCAACAACATGTCGACCACCGACTTCGGCGGCCAGCTCGACGACCTCCGTCAGCGCCTGGTCGCCTTCGACTCCGTCCTCGCCAAGTGCGCCGATCTGCTCCCGCAGGCCGAGCAGTTGGCCGACCTGGTGCACACCCGGCTCGCCCGCTATGCCCTGCGCCGCGCCTACCGCGCCTACGACCGGGGGCGCACCGACGTCGTCCCGGTCGACGACCTCGTCGCCTTCGCCGCGGAGTGCCGTCCCGGGTTCACCTCCCTGCCCGAGTACCAGGCGCTGTACCGGCGGCAGCGCATCGGCGCCGGCCTGATGCCGTATCTCCAGCCGCTGGTGTGGTCGGCCTTCGTCGATCGCGGGCGGGAATGGCTGTGGTGGCGGTCCTGGAAGCGTCGCGGCATCTGATGCGCGAACGCTCCACGAGGTACGCGCTGTCGCTGCCCGGCTCAGTTGGCCACGGGCACCGCACCCGCGTACGGACGCGGGTCCGGGGAGCCGCCCTTCCTGTTCCGGCGGCGCAGCGCGTACTGGTCGAACCACAGTGCGCTCAGGATCCCGGCGAACCCGCCCAGCAGGGCCGTACCGGCCAGGGCGCGGCTCTTGGTGCCCTGCATCTGGGCGGCGCTCGGCGCGACCAGCACGGAGGAACTGATCCGGGCTCCCGCCGAGATCTCCTGCGCGGCCTGGAGGTCCGACACATGCTCGGCGTAGACGTCGATGATCCGGCGGACCGCCGTATTGGCCTCGTCGGGGTTGCCCGCCCGTGCCTGCACCTGCAACGAGGGGATGAGATAGGCGGGCGTCGCGCTGGTGCCGCTGTTGCGGGGGATCAGCTGGTACGTCCCGTCGACACCGGCGGACGCCAACTCCTTGCGCCCGGTCGGCGATTCGAGCTGCTGGATGACGCCGTACGAGAGGGTGGCGAGCGGCGGCTGGAGATTCGTCAGCTGATTCGGCTGGTTCCCTGTCACCGGCGGCTTGAGGACGACCACCGCGGAACTCAGGAACTGCGGGGCGGGGCGGATCACCGGATAGGCCCCGGCGGCCGTCAGCAGGAGCGCGAGCACCAGTACGTACCAGCGGCGGAGCAGCGCTTCGGCGACGTCACGAGGCGACACAGGGATTCCTTCCGTCGGTCCCGATCCTCGCAGGCCCCGCGGCAGTTCGCCACCACATCACGAGGCCTATGCTGTGCCCGAGCCCGGACCTCCGGTACCGCAGCACCGGGCCGGGGGGAGTACTCATGAGCCTTGGCGACCTCTGGGCGATCATGTGCAGGCGCTGGTACTTCATGGTGCCCCTCACCGTGCTCAGTCTCCTCACGGGCGGATACCTGTACCGGACCATCCCCGTCTCCTACCAGTCGCAGAGCTCCGTCACCCTGCTCGACTCCACGGCGGTGTCCGATCTGGCGCCGACCTTCGGCAACCCCATCTCGAACGCGGGCGGTTCACTGGTCGTCACGGCCGACGTACTGATCAGGGCGCTCCAATCGAGCGACTCCGCCAAGGAGTTGCGCTCCCGAGGCGTCACCGACCGGTACACGGCCGGGTTCGCCCCGGAGGCCGACAGCCCGCTGCTCACCCTCAGCGTCACCGGCACCGACCGGGCGAAGGTGCTGCGGGAGACCGCCACCCTCACCAAGTTCACCGCCGAGCAGCTCAAGGCCCTGCAGGCCGCGTCGAAGGTACCGGCGGACTACTTCGTGCAGGCCGCGCCGGTCGTTCTCCCGCAGACACCGGTCTCGGAGTCGAAGGCCCGCTACCAGAACATCGCGGCCGTCCTCATCGTCGGGATGGTCAGCGCGTTCCTGCTGTCCATCCTCGCCGAGGGCGTCGCCGTGGTCCGGCGCCGGGGCCGCGCCCAGGCCGGCTACCTTCCCCGACGCCATCGATCCAAGCCCCCCGAGCGCGCCCCCAGAGGCCTGCTGACCCGGCGCCTGGACGCCACGACGATCCTCAGCGGCTATCTGGTGCTGGCCTTCTTCGTCCCGTCGAACCTCACCCTGCCCGCGCTCGGCGGCGTCGGCACCCCGGCCAACGTCTTCGCCCTGCTGGGACTTCTCTGGTACCTCGCCACCTGGCTCGGCGGCCGCATCCGCCCGGCCGAGGGCACCAGGCTGCCGCGCATCACGATGTGCGTGCTCGCCGGGGCGGTGCTCCTGTCGTACGTCGCGGACGCGACCCGCGACAGCTCGCACGCGGAGGTCCTCGGGGCCGACCGGGGCCTGATCGGGCTCGGGGTGTGGGTGGCCCTGGTGGTGCTGGTGTCGGCGGGCATCCAGGAGCGCAGCCGCCTGGAGACCCTGATGCGCCGGCTCGTCGTCCTGGGCACGGTCGTCGCCCTGATCGGCTACTACGACTTCTTCGCCGCGACCAACGTCGCCGACTCCATCCACATCCCCGGCCTCCAGTCGAGCACCGCCGGGATCAGCGCCATGGACCGAGGCTCGTTCACCCGGCCGCGCTCCACCACCTCCCACCCGCTGGAGTTCGGCGGGATGCTCGCCATCCTGGTCCCCTTCGCCGTCCACCAGGCGTTCGACCCGGTACGCCGTCACGCCGGCGCCCTGCGCCGCTGGGCCCCGGTGGCGATCATGGCGGGCGCCCTGCCGCTGACGGTGTCGAGGACGTCCATCATCGGCGCCTTCATCGTGATCCTGGTGATGGTGCCCCGCTGGAAGCCGCAGCGCCGCTGGGCCGCTATCGGGATCATCCTGGGCTCGGTGGCCGGCTTCAAGGTGATCATCCCCGGGCTGATCGGAACCATCACCAACCTGTTCGCCAGCTTCCTGGCCGGCTCCGACAGCAGCACCCAGGCACGCACCGTGAAGTACAGCGCGATCGTCCCCTACCTGGAGGAACGCCCCTGGTTCGGCCGGGGATTCGGGACCTTCACCCCCGACCTGTACTTCTTCACGGACAACCAGTACATGCTGACCCTGGCCGAGATGGGCATCGTGGGCCTCGTCGCCCTGCTCGCCCTGTTCGTGACCGGGATCCACACCGGCGGCGCCATCCGCCGCCTCGCCCGCACGGACTCGGACCGGGAACTGGGCCAGGCGTTCCTCGCCTCCGCCCTGGTCGCCCTGGTCATCAGTGCCACCTTCGACGCGCTGAGCTTCCCCATGTACGCCGGGATGTTCTTCCTGACCCTGGGGGCGGGCGGCAGCTACCTGGGCTTCATCCGCCGAGAGGCGGCAGCGGCGGCAGAGGCGGCGATCGCGGCCGAGATCCCAGTACCCGAAGGCCGTAAGACATCCGAAGCCGAAGTCAAACTCCCCCAACTCGTGGAGTCCCGATGAGCCCCGTCGCCGTCATCGTCGTCACCTGGAACAGCGCCGCCGTACTCCCGGGCTTCCTGGCCGCACTCCCCGAGGGCATGGCAGGCCTGGACTGGCGACTCGTCGTCGCGGACAACGACTCCGCCGACGACACGGTGGACGTGCTCCGAGCCCTCGCCCCGGACGCCACGGTCGTCCAGACAGGCCGCAACGCCGGTTACGCGGCCGGCGTGAACGCGGCGCTGGGCGCGGCCGGCGAATACGGGGCCGCCCTCATCTGCAACCCCGACATCCGCATGCGCGAGGGCTGCGCCAAACGCCTCGTCGACAGCCTCGGCGAGGGGGTCGGAATCGCCGTACCCCTCCTGTACGAAGAGGACAAGGACACGCCCCACCACTCACTGCGCCGCGAGTCGAGCGTGCTCCGGGCCCTGGGCGAGGCGCTGATCGGCAACACCAGGGCCGGCCGCTTCCCGGCCCTGAGCGAGCTGGTCACCGACCCCACCGCATACCGGCGCCCCACGCGTGCGGACTGGGCGACGGGCGCGCTCATGGCGATATCGGGGGACTGCCTGACCACGTGCGGTCCCTGGGACGAGTCCTTCTTCCTCTACTCGGAGGAGACGGAGTACTGCCTGCGCGCACGCGACCGCGGCTACGCCACCCAACTGGAGCCGACAGCCAAGGCCATACACCTGGGAGGCGACTCCCAGGTGTCCCCCCACCTCTGGACCCTCCTCACCCTCAACAGAGTCCGCCTGTACCGCAAACGCCACGGCCCCATCGCAACGGCCGCGTTCCGCACGGCAGTCCTCCTCCGAGAAACCTCACGAGCGGCGCTGGGCCGCCCGGCGGCCCGAGCGGCAGCAGCGGCCTTGGCAAGACCGGGCGCTTTGCGAGGAACGCCGGGCCCGTGATGGGCCTTTAGGGGCGCGGGGAACTGCGCGACCAGCCACAACGGCGCGACAGCCGACCGACAACATCGCGAGGCACCCCCTTAGTCGGCACCCCGAGCCCGACACACCATCGCCACGAAATCGTGCCCCACATCAGCAAGCACCGAGTCCTCCGCAGCAAAGCACTTTTCCAGCAGCGCCAGCGTATGAGGCTCCTGGTCAAGAAAGTTGTGCGCGATCCCAGAGAACGCGATATGCAACACCGTCCCCCCGTACGGCCGTTCCTCGACGACATCGAAATGCCGCCGCAGCCCGGGCAACAACGCCGCCGCATCAACCGCTTCGGACGGATCGTCCAGCACCATGGACAGCCTGCTGGGCCGAACGACACGCCGCTTGATACGCCCGTCGGGCAACCGCCGCCGCTCCTCGGGCAGTTGAGCCAACAGCTCGTTCGCCGCCGCCAGCTGCCCATCGGTCCACTGGAACCGCGTGGGCCCGACGAACTCGTCGACGACGAACGTCCCGCCGGGCGAGATCAGCCTCGCCAGCCGGGGCAACGTCTCGTCGAGGTTGTCGAAGTGGTGCAGCGACTGCAGCCCCAGCAGCACATCGAAGCGCTCTCCGTCGGCAGCCATCTGATTCACGTCGGTGACTCGGAACCGCAGCACGTCGGAGAGGCCGTTCTCGGCGGCGGCGCGGGTCGCGAAGTCGATCCGCTGCTGCGCCACGTCCACGCCCTCCAGCAGACCGAACGCACCGGTCCTCGCCCAGAGCAGCTCGTTCCCGCCGGTCCCGCATCCCAGCGACAGACCGCGCAGATCGGTGCGCGGCGCGAAATGCTTGCCGGCCACGTACGAGGGAAATGAAATATCCGCATCGCCGGTCATCAGCAGGTTCCAGCGCCTCACGACCGCCGGTATCGCCCACCACTCGGTCAGCGACGGGTCCACCTGGGACCAGTGCTGGACCACCCGCGCACCGCCGCGCACCCGCAACTTGGCGAGCACCGGGTCGAGTTCGAGCCGCCGTACCTTGCGCAACAGGCGGTCCGCGTCGTGTCTGTTGATCAGGTTGTTCAGCATGCTGGCTCCGTTCTTACGGCTATGAGCGACTTCGGGGCGCCGAGCACCCGCTCGCTGAGAAGGGCCGATCCGGGGAACAGGTAGCGCATTTCGGTACGGGTGAGCAGTTCGATGTTGATCACCGCGTCCATCGCCGACTCGGGACTGTCGGGACGGCTGTGGACAAGCGGCCAACGCCGTACGAGACGCGCCCTCGCGGCCAGCGGCAGGAACTGGAAGCCGGGCGCCACGAAGTGCGGCTCGACGGGGAAGTAGCGGTACGGCGTCTGGATCCAGTGCAGTGGCGCCAGTTGCTCGACGGCGGCGACGAACTTCCGCCGCTGACTGTGCCCACCCACGTGCTCGATGGTCGAGTTGGAGAACACCAGGTCGTAGCCGCCCTTGGCGCTCAGCTCGGCGGCGACCTCCGTGTCGGTGACGTCGGCGACCTCCGCCGTGATCCAGTCGGGCAGTTCGGCGGGATGCTCCGCCAGATTGATCAGGTGGACGTGCTTGGCGCGCACCGGCGCGCGCAGCCACATCTCGGCCGTGCCGCCCAGGTCCACGACGCTCATGTTCTCGATGCCGGGGAAGCAGCGCCGGAACCGCTCCCAGCGGGCGATGCGCATGCGTTCTCCCAGCGAACCGGGCGCGTCGACGAACTTGTTCCTGAGGGCGCGGGATCGGGTCACGGGATCAACCACCTGTGGTCGGAGCGGAATTAAGGGAGCAGGCAATCCTCAGAGGAAGCAGGAAAGCCTCAACTGGGCCGGCGCCATTGGGTGTAGAAGCTGGCCGGGTTCATCAGGTATCGGACGGTCGGGTGCGGCACATGGAGCACCCGGTACCGGCGGCCGTACCGGCGGATCAACTCCCAGTCCTCGCGGGGGAGTACCTCCGGTGTCCGGCGCAGCCGGCTGAAGTGCAGGGAGCGATTGCGGCGGGCGACAAAGGCGTTGGTGTCCAGGAAGGCCTCGCGCGCGGCGCGGCGCCGGTCGTAGGGCACCGACAGGACGTCCTGCTCGCTGCCGTCGGGCAGGACGCGGCGCAGTGCTGTGTAGACGCCGTCGGGTCTGTCGGACCCATCCGAATCCTCGGAGGCATCCAGGACCGCCAACGCCCGTTCCAGATGGTCGGGTTCCCACAGGTTGTCGTCGTCCAGGAACGCCACGTACCGAGAGCGAGTGAGGCGGATGCCCACATTGCGCACGACGCCCGCCACGCCGGTGTTCTGTGCCAGGGAGACGGCGAACAGCCTTGGGTCGGCGGGGAGTTCGGGCAGTCCGGCGCCGTCGTCGACGACGATCACGACCTGGTCGCGGACGGTCTGGTCCAGGGCCGAGCGCACCGCGGCACACAGCGCCTCGGGACGCCGGTGGGTGGCGATCACCGTGGCGACGAGCGCCGAGGGCGGTGACGACAGGAAACGGGCCAGCCGCCGGATCTCGACGTCCTCGAACCGGCGCAGCCGCACCGCAGTTGGAGCCAGCAGGACCTTGTTCCTGGCCTCGAAGAGCACCAGCCAGCCGAACAACGCCTTCAGCAGTGTCCAGGGCGCCCGCGCGACCCGGCGCGTCACGACGCCGACGCCGCTCACGAGGCCGGCTCCGGCTTGACCAGACGGCCGTCGGACATCCGGTTGTTCCGCCACACGTTCCCGGCGCCGCCCGCGTTCCAGTGGGCGACCACCCCGTATCCACCGGAGGCGGGGTGGTACTCCGTGGAGAAGATGTTGTCGGTGACCCTGATCCCGGTTGCGCCGGTGCTGCCGCCGTACAGGGCGTACGCGCCCCCGGCTATCCAGTTGTCGTCCACCGTGACGTTGCGGACGATCCCGGTGTCCGCGAACAGGCCGATGCTGCCCGAGGCACCCTGCTTGAGGCTGGTCGCGTTGAGCAGGGTGTTGTGGCGGATGATCAGATGGCCGGTGTTGCCGCCGCCGCTGATCACCGTGTTGGTGTGCTGCCACTCTCCGCCCAGGTTGATGAACGGTTCGATGTCGTGCACGTAGTTGTCGTGCAGATTCCCCTGCCCCATGGACAGGGCGTCGCCGAACACCGAGACGTCGCACCAGCCGACCTCGATGGAACTGCCGCCCATGTTCGACACCGCGTAGTCCACACCGCCGTTGTCAGGACCCTTGCCGGGCACGGCCGTGATCTCCGAGTGCAGGACTTTCAGGCCGCTGAATCCGGGGCGCAGGTTGATGCCCCACCAGTTGTCCGACGTGATCTTGGTGTCGATGACGGTGACGTTGTTCGCGTAGATGTCGAGCGAGCCGGTGATGTCCTGGCCCCGGATGACGAGCCCGTCGGTACGGATGGCCCAGTACCCGGCCTTGTTGGGCTTGAGGGCGGTCCGCGGGCCGGTGGTGTCGGCGTCGGGGAAGCCGCAGTCGCCGGGGGACGCGCAGTTGGCCCTGGCGGCCGGTGCGCCGGACGCGCCGCCGGTGCCCGCGGTCGCGGTGGGCCTGGCCGTCGGGGTGGGCTTCTTAGTCGGGGACGGCGAGGCGGTGGGGCGATCCGTCGCCTCACCGGTCGCGGTCGATGGGCTCGCTGTCGTCGGCGGGCCGGTGCTCGGTGACGCCGGGGGCCCGCTCGTACGGCAGGTCGGCGCGTCGTCCGTGCAGTCCGCCGACGCGGACTCGTCCGACGAGCCCGAGCAGGCCACGCCCAGGACCGCCAGCAGGGCGGCGAGCAGCAGTCCCGCGAGGGAGTTCCGGCTGATGTGCGGTGACATCAGGTTCACCTCAAGTCCTGTTGGGTGGGCCGAACAGGTGCGGCGGACCCGGACGGGCCGCCGTGGGACCGGTCCTCGCGCGCGACACCGCGCAGGAAGTCACGGCTGGGCAGGACGCACAGCGCGTAACCGGCCAGGGAGACGGTGCTGATGGAGAGGAACGCGAGCGGGCCGTCGCCGAACAGGTGCTTCAGGCCGACGACGATCACGGCCATCACGGCTCCGCCGAGGAAGGGCCACGCACACGCCCGCGCGATCCGGCCGACCCCGATGCCGCCCCGCCTGAGGGCGAACAGGAACACGGGCACCACCAGGCCGCCCGCGACCAGGACATGGGCCTGCGAGGCTCCGACGATGCCGTTCAGGTGGGCGCCTACGAGGAGCACCGGGATCAGTGCGACCAGCCACAGGCCCTGCACCAGGAAGAGCGACCGCCGCTGTCCGATCGCGACCAGACAGTCGTACGCGAGTTCGCTGCCGATCCTGATCAGGCCCAGGGCCATCAGCCAGGGCAGGGCCGCGGCGGCGGGCGCCCACTCACTCCCGTAGATCAGCTGGACGGCGGGACCAGCGAGGCCCGCCAGCAGGACGCACGCCGGGACGGTGGCCGTGATCACCACACCCAGGGCGCGGCTGAAGCCCTGGGCGAGCGCCTCCGGTGACTCGGCCAGCCGGGAGAAACCGGCGAAGGAGACCCGGCGGGCGGCCTCGGAGATGATCCGCACGGGCCAGCCGGAGATGTTGAAGGCGAGGACGTAGAAACCCAGGGCGACATTGCCCAGAGTCGCGCCCACCACCATCGTGTCGACGTTGACCACCGCGAGGGCCAGCATGCTCGCCCCCGCCAGCGGAAGCCCGAACCGGAGCAGCGCCCGGGCCTGTTCGGGGTTCCAGCCGAACTTCAGGGTGCCCGGCGCCGCCAGCGCGCAGCCGATCAGCGTCACGACGTTGCCCGCCACGGCCCCCACGGCGAAGCTCATCGCGCCCCAGCCCTCGAAGGCCAGCATCAGCGTCACCGACGTACTGAGCAGGAAGTTGAGCGCGTCGATGATCATCCGCTTGCCCTGGGCGAACTCCCGGGTGAGGAAGTTCGCGGGCACCTGTGCCACCCCGTCGATCACCACGCACAGGCACATCACCCGCAGTACGCCCGCGGCGTCCGGCGAGCCGAGCAGGCTCGCGACCGTCGGTGCCGCCGCGAACAGCGCCACGTACAGCAGACCGCTGGAGAGGACACTGAGGGTCAGTACGGTCGGCGCGAACCGCCGTGCGTCGCCCTCCCAGCGCACGATGGCCAGGCCCACGCCCAGCTCGTTCGCGGACAGCAGGACCAGCAGCACGGTCTGCGCGATGCCGTACACGCCCCACTCCGCGGGGCCCAGGGCGAAGCGGGCCAGCACGATGCCGGTCGCGAAGTTGCCCAGGCGCATGACAACGGTGTTGATCAGGCTCCAACGGGCCGCCGAACGGACCTTCCCGCCGAGGGAGACGGCGGCCGCGGGAGCGGGGGTGTCGCCCGGCTCAGCGGTCCCGCTGTCCGGTGTGCGAACGCTGTCCACTGGTCGGCTCCTCGTCGAGCGGCTCGGCGGCGGGTGCCACGGCCGTGGCGGACCGCCCTGCCCGCGGTTCCGCGGCAGACCTCTTCCCGGCGGACCGCGCCCAGGCGGGCGGTGTGCGCAGAGCGATCGTCTGTTCCGCGACCGACTCCTCGGACGCCGACCGGGGGGCGGCGACGGGGGAGTCGGTCGAGTCGGTTGAATCGGCTGAACTGGCTGTATCGGTGGTGGACTCGGGGGTCTCGTCCGGCTCCGCGGGCTCTTCCGGTCGCGCCGGCGGATGCGACCGGCGGCGCGCCTCCACATAGAAGACGGCGACCAGGCTCAGCACCAGGCCCAGCCCCCCGGCCATGATCATGTACTGGAGCCGGGTCTTCGTCTGCGCGACCGGCGGCTGCGGGGCCACGATCGTCGTCACCCGGATCATGGCCTGCGGGGCGACCGACTGCTGCTCCTGGAACTGCTCCAGTCGGTCCTTCGCGTACGTGGTCAGGATGCGGTCCGAGGCCAGGACGGCGGACTTGTCGGTGCCGGTGACGGTGAGCCACATCAGCGGCCCCTGGGCGTTGTCGGCGAGCTTGGCCTCGAACGTACCGGTGGCACCACGGGACTTGAGCTCCCGGACGGAGACATCGGAGTTGAGATTGCGGGCCAGGCTGTCGGCCATGCCGGTGAGCGACGTCTGGGTGCTGAGGAAGGGGTTGCCGTCGTAGGCACGGGTGGCCTTCTCGGAGTTGAGAAGGACCACCGTGCTCTGCGACTGGTAGGTGACCGGGACCAACAGCACCACGGCGGCGATCAGACCGCCGGTCAGCAGCAGTCCGGGCAGCAGAACGTACCAGCGCCTGCGCATGACCCGGAAGATCTCAGCGAGATCCATGGCGGTCCCCCCTTGCGACCAAACGTTCTGTGAGCAAACGTTCGACGAGCGTGTATTTCAAGCGGATCATATGGGGAACGTTCGGTCCTCGGGTCTCGGCTGGTCGGTCGGTCTCGGCCGGGTGCTCGCCGTGCCCCCCGCCAGCAGCACATCGGCGATACGGTCGCTCGCCCGGCCGTCCCACAGCTCGGGCCTGCGCGGCGCGGGCGGATCGTCCAGCACCCGGTTCACGGTGGACACGATCCGCTCCGGATCCCGGCCCGCCAGCACATTGGTGCCCTGCTCGACGGTGATCGGCCGCTCGGTGTTGTCCCGCAGCGTCACACAGGGCACGCCCAGCGCGGTGGTCTCCTCCTGGATTCCGCCGGAGTCGGTCAGCACGACCCGGGCGGAGTCCTGCAGGGCGATGAAGTCCAGGTATCCGGCGGGCGGTACGAGCCTGATGCCGCCGGGAACACCGATCTCCGCCAGCTTGTCCGCCGCGCGCGGATGCACGGGCAGCACGAGCGGGAGGCGGCCGGCGATCTCCCCCAGGGCCTTCAGGAGTCCGGAGAGGACTTCAGGGTCGTCCACATTGGCGGGACGGTGAAGCGTGACCAGGCCGTACTCGCCCCTGGACAGCCCGTACCGGTCGAGGACGTCCGAGGCCCTGGCCCGCTCCAGGTTGACCAGCAGCGTGTCGATCATGACGTTGCCGACCAGGTGGATCTGGTCGTCCCGGTAGCCCTCGGCGCGCAGGTTCTCGACGGCGTCGGGCGAGGGGGCCAGCAGATAGTCGCTGACCCGGTCGGTGGCGACGCGGTTGACCTCCTCCGGCATGCTCCAGTCACGGCTGCGCAGCCCGGCCTCGACATGGGCGAGAAGCGGGCCCGCCTTGGCGGTGACCAGGGCGCAGGCCAGCGTGGAGTTGATGTCGCCGACCACGACGACGATGTCCGGGGCCACCTCGCCGAGCAGTGGCTCGAACGCGGTCATCACGCGTCCGGTCTGCTCGGCGTGGGAGCCCGAACCGACCCCGAGGAAGCGGTCGGGCGGACGGATGCCGAGGTCGGCGAAGAACACGTCGTTCATGGCCGGGTCGTAGTGCTGACCGGTGTGGACGAGGACCACCTCGGCGCCCCGGCGTTCCAGGGCGTCCATCACCGGCTTGATCTTCATGTAGTTGGGGCGGGCCCCGGCGACGCAGACGACTCGCATGGGTCAGAGCACCTCGACAGTGGAGCCCGACGACAGCCGGCGACGGCAGTCGAGGACGAAGGGGGCGTGTTCGGCGACGAGTTCGTAGTCGAAGCTGTCGTGGTCGGTGAGCAGGACCACCACATCGGCGGCCGCCAGTTCCTCCGGCACCGGTTCGACCCGTACCAACCGGGTGTCCACGGGCAGGCTCTCGACGACGTGCGGGTCGGCCGCCCTGACCTGGGCGCCCATGTCGAGCAGGAGTTGGGCGATGCGCAGGGCGGGCGACTCGCGGGCGTCACCGGTGTTCTTCTTGTACGCCAGACCGAGCAGCAGGATGCGCGAGCCGTTCACGGAACGGCGTCTCTCGTTGAAGAGGTCGCTGATGCGTCTCGCCACGTACTCGGGCATGTGGTTGTTGATGTCGTTGGCCAGCTCCACGAAGCGGAAGCTCTGGCCGAGTTCGCGCTGCACCCGCCAGGACAGGTACGAGGGGTCGATCGGCAGGCAGTGCCCGCCGACGCCCGGACCGGGCGTGAACCTCATGAAGCCGAAGGGCTTGGTGGAGGCGGCGTCGATGGCCTGCCAGACGTCGATGTCCAGATGGTGCGCGAACATCGCGATCTCGTTGACCAGCGCGATGTTGACGTGCCGGAAGGTGTTCTCCAGCAGCTTGGCGAGTTCGGCCTCCTTCGGCGAACTCACCGGCACGGTGGTGTCGACGAGTTGGGCGTAGAAGTCCTGAACGGCCTTCAGGGACGCCTCATTTACGCCGGAGACGACCTTCGGGGTCTCCTTGAAACCCCAGACGGCGTTTCCGGGGTCGATCCGCTCCGGGCTGTACCCGAGGTGGAAGTCGGTGCCCGCGGTGAGACCCGAGCCGTCCTCCAGGATCGGCGCGAACAGCTCCTGGGTCGTGCCGGGATACGTGGTCGACTCCAGGACGACCGTGGCTCCCGGGCGCAGATAGCGGGCGAGGGTGACCGCCGAGTCCTTGATGTAGCGGAGGTCGGGAGTGCCCTCGTGCAGCGGGGTCGGCACGGTCACCACGGCGATGTCGAAACCGCCGCAGTCGCGCGCCGACTCGCTCGGGCGGTACGAGCCGGCGTCCAGTGCCGCGCGGATCCGCTCGGAGGAGACGTCCTCGACGAAGGACTCACCGGCGGCGAGGCTCTTGACCCGCCGGGAGTCGACGTCGTACCCGACCACCTCGTGTCCGACCTCGGCGGCGCGGATGGCCAGCGGCAGACCGACGTATCCCTGTCCGACCACGACGACGCGCATCAGTTGCTCCTGTTCGCGGAAGCGGGCGACGGGGTGAGCCGGATCAGCTCCCGCGCCGTCATGAGGACGAAGGCCACGTTGGTGGTGAGGTAGCGGCGGCCCAGGCGGCGCGGTTCCTGCAGCGCGCGGTAGAGCCACTCGACCCCCCACCGCTGCCAGGACTCGGGGGCCCGCTTGGTGATCCCGGCGAGGATGTCGAAGGAGCCGCCGACCCCGTGCACGACGCGGGCGCCGGTACGGGCGCCGTACGCGGCGGTGAAGATCTCCTTTTTCGGCGAGGTCATGCCAAGGAAGAGCATCTGGGCACCGCTGTCCGCGATATCGCCCGCGATGGCCTCCTGCTGGGAGTCGTCGAAGTAGCCGTTGCGGCTGCCCGCGACCTTCAGTCCGGGGAAGCGGTCGGCCACCCGGCGCAGCATCTCCTCCAGCACCTCCTCCTTGGCGCCGAGGAAGTACACCGACATGCCCGCCGACTCCGCCTCGGCCAGCAGGCGCAGGAACAGGTCGATGCCGGCCACCCGTTCCGGCAGCGGGGCGCGCAGGATCCGGCCGGCCCAGACCACGGCCTGTCCGTCGGCGAGGACGAGGTCACAGCCGGACACGGCGTCGGCGAGGCGCGGGTCCCGCCGCATGTTCACCAGCTTCGCGGCGTTGACCACGCCGATCTCCAACTGCCTGCCGTCCCGCACCGCTTCGAGGCAGCGCTCGACGGTCTCGTCCATGGTCAGCGGGTCCAGCTCGACCCCGAACATCGTCTGACGCTTGCTCATTTGAGGCCCCCCAGCCAGGCGTGCAGCATCCAGCCGAACTCGTACGGCCGGCATTCGCGGTCCACGGAGACCGGGCGGTACACCCGGTCCAGGGACTTCAGCCGGAGGTTCGGAGCGACTCGGGTGCCGAGGCCCCGGGCCGCGCGTACGGCCTTCTTCGGGTCACCCCGGTAGACCTTGCGCCACGTGACGCCGAGCTCCTCGCGGATCATCGACTCCTCGTGGCCGACGGCCAGTTCGGGTACGTCGGTCATCCAGCGCAGGCCCTTGCGGATCGCCGCGCCGAAGTCGCTGCCGCCGGCGTCGGTCAGGTCGAACAGGGCGGTCGGCGCCATCGCGTGCTGGTGGACGCTGTAGACCGGGTAGCCCTCCACGACACCACCGGTGCGCGCGTCGTAGTGCCACCACCACTGCCCGCCGTCGCCCTGCAGCTCGCAGATGCGCGCCGCGCAGGCCTCGGACGCGGCCAACGCCTCGGGGTCGCCGCCCTGTTCGGCGCTGGCGTGTGCGCGGGCCAGGGCCTGGAGCGGGTACGTCTGGTCGGCGAAGCAGCTCACATGCGCCCGGTACCAGGGCACCAGACCGGGCCCCGTGGCGTGCGGGAACAGCGGGCTGTCGCCGATCCGGGCCCGCAGCAGCCGGTCACGAGCTGCGGAGAAACGTCTCTCCACGTCGACCGTGTCGCGAGCCGCCGCGAGTGCGGACAGCACCCAGGCGGCCTCCACGGTGTACTGCGGCCGGCCCTCCTCGTCCAGGGCGTCGACCCGCGCGAGGGCGTCGGAGAGTTTGGGGTGCTCGGTCTCGGCGGCGGCCCAGGCGATGAGCGCCGCGTCACCGAGGTTGGTCACAGCGGGCAGCGACTCGACGAGCAGACCCGTGAACTCCTGGGCCGTGTGCCCGCCGAGCACCGCACGCTGACGGTCCTCGGGGAGAAAGCGGGCGCCCAGCACGGTGATGGCCGCGTACCGGGTGCTGGTCCCGCGCCGCTCCAACGTCCAGGAACCGTCCGGGGTTTGCCGCCCGGACATGGTGAAGACGAAGCCCTCGCCGCCGGGGAGGAGCATCGACGGGAGCCCCGACTCGGCGACGGCGAGGAGCCGTTGGGCGAGCGGGAGCAGCGGCGGCTCGTCACGACCGAGCGCCGCCAGACGTGTTGTGGTCATCGTTTGGGCACACCAACCCCCCTGTGGGTCCTCTGCTTTTGAACAGCCTGGTGATCGCCGCGGCGCCAAGGGCCGCACGGCGGAAGGCAGACGTCAGACATCACGCGTCGGAGCGGTCCTGGCTCCTCGCTTCGGGCACAGCTGTCCCTACCCCGTAACCCCCCCTGGGTACTGGTTTCGTGTGCTCATTGTGCTAGGTCTGCATAGTTCGCACACATGTTATGCCTGAGGATGTTCGAAGATTTGCGTTTTGTGGGAAACACGGGAAACAGGCGTCATGCGCGCTCGATGAGTTGGCCGTCCTTCTCGTCGAACAGCCCACCCGTCTCGGGGCACTTCCACACGCCCGGCTCGCCGTCCCGTTCGACCAGCCGTACGCCGGCCCGGCCGACCCAGCCGATCCGGCGCGCCGGAACACCGGCCACGAGCGCGAAGTCCGGCACGTCCTTGGTCACCACGGCACCCGCCGCGACCAGGGCCCATCGGCCGACGCGCACCGGCGCCACGCACACCGAACGGGCTCCCAGTGACGCCCCCTCGGCGACCACCACCGCCACGGCTGTCCAGTCGTCGCCGCGCTTCAACTTGCCCTGGGGGTCGACCGATCGGGGGAAGTAGTCGTTGGTGAGGACTGCCGCCGGGCCGACGAACACGCCGTCCTCGAGCACCGCGGGTTCGTACACGAGTGCATAGTTCTGAAGCTTCACGTTGTCGCCGATCCGCACCCCCGGGCCGACATACGCCCCCCGGCCGATGATGCATCCGGCGCCCAGTCGGGCGTCCTCCCGGATCTGCGCCAGATCCCAGACCGTCGTTCCGTCGCCGACCGTGGCCGCCTCGTCGACCTGAGCGGTCGGCTGGACTCTGAAGCTCACCTGGTTGAACCCTTCTGTTCGTCGAGACTCGTCGAGATCCGTGGAGTCCCGTGGAGTCCCGTGGAGGCGACAAAGGTGCGTTCACGAGATCACCATATGTATGCCGAACTCGGGTGCGGGAGGGCTCAAATGTGAACGTTTGCTGCCTGTCAGTTGGCGACGGTGATCAGCACTCGGCCGCGTGTGCCCGCGTCGACCCGTTCGTGGGCCTTGGCGATGTCGGTGAGTGGGTAGCGGTCGCCGATGTCGACGGTGAGGGCGCCGACCGCTGCCGCCGCGGTGAGATCGCGGGCGGCCTGCCGTCTGGCGTCGGCGGGGAAGTCGTCGCTGCCGAGCAGGCGCAGGGTGATGTTGTTGAACAGCATTGGCCAGAAGGGGAGTTCGGTGCGGTCGGTGTGGGTGCCGTAGGCGGCGATGACGGCGTCGGGTGCGGTGACGGCGTTGTCGAGGTCGGCGTTGGCGGACAGGGACACCTCGACGACGCGGTGCACGCCGCCGGGTGCGTGGGCGCGGATGGCCGCGGCCGGGTCGGCGGTGTCCAGGGCGACGGCGTGGGAGACGACGGCCGGGTCCACGTGGTCCAGATCGCCGGTGCGGCGGACGGTGCCGATGACAACGGCCCCGCCCCAGCGGGCGAGTTGGGCGGCGAGGGAGCCGACACCGCCGAGCACCCCGTGCACGAGGACGAGCCGCCCGTCGACCGGGCCGTCGGCGAACACCGCGCGGTGGGCGGTGATTCCGGGGATGCCGAGGCTCGCGCCGAGTTCGTCGCCGAGGTGGTCGGGCAGCGGGACGGCCTGCTGATCGGGTACGACGGTGTACTGGGCGGCGGTGCCGGACGCGCGGTAGGACTGGGCGCCGTACACCCAGACCCGCTGCCCCACGCGGCGGGCGTCGACCCCGTCGCCGACTCGGTCGACGACCCCGGCGGCGTCGCTGTGCGGGATCACGCGGGGGTAGGGCATGGAGGAGCCGAGCCAGCCGCGCCGCTTCTTGGTGTCGCCGGGGTTGACGCCGGAGACGGTCACGCGGACGCGGACCTCGCCGGGGCCGGGCTCGGGGTCGGGGAGTTCACCGACGTGCAGCACGTCGGCGGCGGGGCCCTGCTCGTCGTACCAGGAAGCCAGCATGGACATACCTCCGGAGTACTACGGTCGCACTGCTTCACGAAATGCACACACAAACACATCGGATCTTTAAGTTTCAAGCGCTACGCTCGGGGCAGTCGAGTGGCCGCCGGAGTCCACCCATCGCGCGGTACTCGCTCCCCCCACCAGGCACAGGAGACTCGCGTGCGTGACGGCGACGTAGTGGTGATCGGCGGTGGCTATGCCGGCGTACGGCTGGCGAGACGGTTGGACGAGACGGCGCGGGTCACGCTGGTGGACCGCAAGGAGGTCTTCTTCCACCGTATTGCCTCCCTGCGGGCCGGCGTCCACCCGGAGTGGACGGTCGCCCCGTTCATCCCGTACGACCGGCTGCTGCGCCACGGCCGTGTCGTCGTGGGCAAGGCGGTCCGGGTCGAAACGGCCGAGCGGGAGGTGGTGCTTGGCACGGGCGAGCGCCTCCCGTACGACGTGGTGGTGATCGCCACCGGCGCCGACTACCCCGAACCGGCCCGTTTCACCGGGACCACCGTCGAGGAGGCGGCCGAGTCGTTCGCCGGGCACCAGCGGCACATCGCCGCCGCGGACCATGTCCTCGTCGTCGGCGGCGGGCCCTCCGGTGTCGAGCTGAGCGCCGAGATACGCCTCGCCCGGCCGGACGCCCGGGTCACCCTCGCCCACTCCGGGCCGGCGCTGCTGCACGCCACGGGCAGCGAACGAGCCGGACGCAAGGCCCGCGCCTGGCTGGAGTCCCACGACGTGGAGGTGCTGCTCGACTCGTTCATGTCGCCCGGCAACGACTTCGGCACCTACCGCGACGCACGCGGGAACATCATCGCCGCCGACCGCTCCTTCTGGGCCACGGGCACCACCCCCAACACCTTCTGGCTGCGCATGGCCGGGCACAGCGACTGGCTGAACGCCTCCGGGCATGTGAAGGTCGACCGGACGCTCCGGGTCGACGGGCGGCCGGACGTGTTCGCGGTCGGGGACGTCAACGACGTCACCGAACTCAAGATCACTCCCATGGCGCTCGCCCAGGCGGACCTCGCCGTCCACAACATCCGCTCCTACCTGCAGAGTTCGGGCAGGCACCGCAGACAGCCCCGCTTCTACCGGCCGGTCCACCGCACCCCGCTGGTCGTGCCGTTCGGCCCCGCCGACGGGGTGACCATGGTGCCCGTGCCCGGCGGCGAGACCGCGGTCCTCGGCGGCCGCACGGCCACCCTGGCGAAGGCCAAGACCCTCATGACGCCGTACATGAGACGTCAGTTGGGCTACACGGCGGCCTGAGACTGGCGGGACCGGGTGGGACTGGGTGGGGCCGCAACTCTGGGTTGCGGCCCCGTTGTTACCGCGCCGTACGCCCTGCGATAGGGTCCCAGCGTTTCCAACTACCGGCTGAACGTAAGCCGGTACGGGGAGTGTTGGAGGGGCGACGCGACGATGGAATCCCAGTGGGGCGACGGCGGATCCGTGGACCTGGACGGCGCACGGTTGGAGGAGATGTCACCTGAACCGTTGCTGACCAGGGACTACGAGACGCGCCCCTCGCTCGTGTACGAACGGCTGAGGCAGCGGCACGGCCCGGTCGCACCGGTCGACCTGCTGGGCGTACCCGCCTGGCTGGTCCTGGGCTACCAGGAGTCGCTCCAGGTCCTCCAGGACGACGACGGCTGGCCGAAGGGGCTGGAGAACTGGCGGGCCCGCTCGGAGGGCCGTGTGCCGTCCGACTGGCCGCTCGGACCGTCCCTGGAGGTCAACCATGTGCTGATCCAGGGCGGCCCCGGATACCGGCCGCTGCGGGCCGCGTGGGACATCGCGCTGAAGCCGTTCCAGGATCCCGGCCACCCCCAGGCGAGGCGCCTGAAGAGGGCCGTCACCGCCTACGCGGACGAGCTGATCACCCTCATGGGGCAGGGCGGCACCACGGGCCTCGCGGACCTGTCCGCCCAGTTCTCCCGGCCGCTGCCGCTGATGGTGGCCAGCCATCTGCTCGGTATCCCCGGTTCACAGGGCGACGACGCGCTGATGGACATGTGGCGGGTACTGGACGCCGGCCCGGACGCGGAACCCGCCCTGGAACGGCTGCTGGCGACACTGGCCGAACTGGCGGCGGCGAAACTGGACAGGCCAGGGGACGACTTCCCCTCCTACCTGCTGGCCGCGCACCCCGGGCTCTCGATCGACGAACTGGCCCGCGAACTGTTCATGCTGCTGGGCATGACCTCCGACCACGTCGGCATCCTCATATCCAACACGGTGGTCGAGGTCATCTCGGGCGAGGGCAGCGTGCGGGCCAGCCTGTCCGCCGGGATGGTGAAGGAGACCATGAACCGGGTGGTCATGCGCAAGCCGCCACTGGTCAACTTCGTGCCCCGCTTCGCCGCGAAGGACACCCCGCTGGGCAACTACACGATCCGGGCGGGCGACCCGGTGTGGGTCTCCGCCGCGGCGGCCCACGCCGACCCGCTCTTCGCGAAGAACGTGTGCCCGAGCACCACGGTCAGCACCCGGGCCCATCTGTCCTGGGGCGCGGGCCCACGCCAGTGCCCGGCGCGCGAACTCGCGTCGACGGTCGCTGCGGTCGGAGTGGACCGCCTCTTCGAACGCTTCACCCACCTGGACCTGGCCCTCCCGGTCGACCAACTCCCCTGGCGCTCCTCACCGTTCATGCGCGGCCTGCGATCACTGCCCGTGCGGTACGAACTCGCCCCGATGGCCCCCGAACGACGCCTGGCCTACGACCAGGCAACACCATCGCCGGAGCCGGACCTGCCGGATCCGTCCGCCCGACAGCGGTCGTCGCTGTGGCGGTATCTGACGGGGCTGATCCGCACGGGGAGGTGACCTTTCAGCCCGTCCGGCGCCTTTTAGCCCGTCCGGCGTCTGAGGACAAGGCCGGCCTCAGGCACCCCCAGCCTGTCCGGGGTTGGAGGAGGAGGCCGGCCTCAGGCACCCCAGCCCGTCCGGCGTTTGAGGACGAGGCCGTTCAGGCCGAAAGGGGGGTCTGGGGGCGCAGCCCCCAGGGATGGGAACGGGTAAGGGCGGCGGGGGCGAAAAAGGTCTCGAGG
>NZ_JBSFDA010000180.1:0-20527 GCF_053593675.1 Streptomyces sp. NPDC002156
TCTCGACCTCCTCGGCGGTGAGGGGGAGCGGCGTCTTGTCGCGCAGCGCACTCCACTCGGCACGGGTGAGGTCGACGTAGGGAGTCGCCTCCGGCCGCTGCCGGTGGGCGCTCCGGGGCATCGAGGAGACCGGAGAGATCACAGTCCATTGTTACGGGAGTGTGGACGGGGTGGGGGGTGGGGTGCGTCACGCCACCCCCCACGTCCATGTTTCCGGCTGGTCAGCCGACCGCCCCCTTCTCCGTCCAGCCGCTGCTCACCACCGTCGTGTACGCGCCGACCGCCGTCTTGCCGCCCCGGTAGAAGCGGACCGTGCCCAGGTCGTCGTTCATGACCGCCCACATGTCCGGGATGCCGTCCAGGTTGACGTCCGGGCCGCCCATCAGCAGCCGGACGTTCGATGTCGTCCAGCCGGAGGCCGCGTACTCGGTGTCCGAGCCGTTCAGCGAGCTGGTGGAGACGGCGAGCGAGTCGAGGGAGGTGCCGCCGGCGCCGTCGGACGTGCCGTAGCGGAGGAGGAGGCGGCCGGAGGGGACGCTGCGGTAGAGCAGGTCGACCTCGCCGTCCGCGTTGTGGTCGCCGAGGGAGACCAGGTCGCGGTCGGCCCAGGCGGCGGCTTCGTTCTGGAGGACGGCGCGGGAGAACGTACCGCCCGTGTAGCCGAGGAACGCCCAGTACTGGTTCCCGGCCAGGGCGAACAGGTCGGGCCGCTTGTCGTTGTCGATGTCGCCGACGGCGAGGATCTGGTCGAGGTCGGCGGGGTCGGGGGCGCCGGAGGGCAGCACGATCTCCGTCTGCCGGTTGATGTCGACGCTGCCGTAGCCGTCGCCCGGGTAGACGTAGAGCTTGCCGTCGGGCATCCGGGCGATTAGGTCCTGGATGCCGTCGCCGGGCAGGAAGTCGCCGTTGTGGGTGATGAGCGCGCCGGTCCAGTAGCCGTCGTACGCGTCGTCCTCCGCGAGGACCGCGCCCTCGTCGTGCGCGGCCGGGAGGGAGGCGTGGATGTCGCCGTTGCTGGGGGCCGGGTAGAGGCGCAGGTCGTCGAACTGGTCGATGACGAACAGGTCGGGCTTGGCGTCGCCGGTGACATCGCCGGGCGCGTCGGCGGTGTCGCGCGGCTTGACGTAGAACACGTACTTGAACGCCTCGGAGACGTTGGAGGCGGCGTCCACGGCACGGACGTACAGCACGTTGGGCCCCGCGGAGGGCGGGGTGAGCGTGGCCGTGGCGGTGCCGCCCGCCGTGGCCGGGGTCGCGCTGTGGTTGAAGGTGCTGTTGTTGTACGAGAACTCGTACTTCACGGTGTCCTTGCTGCCCTGGGCGTCGAAGGTCGCCGCGCCGCCGGTGCCGAACGGGGCGCTGCTCCAGACGGCGCCCGTGCCGGGGAGACCGTCCTCTACCTGGGCGACACGACGGTAGCGCGGACGGCGAGCGGCACGGCCGCCTACACGGAGCGGTACTACGCCCAGCCGGGCGCCCCGGCGGTCATGCGGCACGCCCAGGGCAACGCCACGACGTCGACGCTGCACGCGCAGATCACCGACCAGAACGGCACGGCGTACGCGGATGTGTCCCTGGCGGCGGGCAACGCGGTGGTCTTCTCGCGCACGGATCCGTTCGGGGTGCGGCGGGGTGCGGAGTCCAACGGGTGGCGTTCGCACGAGGGTTACATCGGGGGCGGTGACGACGCGTCGAGCGGTCTGGTGCATCTGGGGGCGCGGGAGTACGACCCGTCGACGGGCCGGTTCCTCTCGGCGGATCCGGTGCTGGACCTGGCGGACCCGGTGCAGATGAACGGGTACGTGTACTGCGAGAACAATCCGGTCACGTACGCGGATCCGTCGGGGCTGGCGTCGGATGCCGGTGGGGGCGGGGGTGGCGTCAGCAGCGACCCGTCGGCCTCGGAGGTCGCGGAGGCGCGCAGGACGATCGACACGTCGGTGTCGCAAGTCATCCTGTCCATGGGCGGGGAGATGCTGAAGGAGTTCGTCGGCTGGAAGGAGATCAAGAACTGCTTCTCGAGTGGTGATCTGTGGTCCTGCGGCAAGATGATCGTCTCGGCCATCCCGTGGACCAAGTGGGGGAAGATCCCCTCAGTGCTGGCGACGGCGGGCAAGATCGCGAGGGCGATCATCGGGCTGAATGCCGCGAAGGCCAAGGCCCACAAGGTCATCGAGGCTGCGAAGAAGGCCGCGGAGTTGGCCCGCAAGGCCAAGGAGGCCAAACGCAAGGCCGCCGAACGGGCCGCACAGATCAAGAAGGCGGCACAGCAGGCCAAGACCAGAGCCACGAAGGCGGCGGCGAAGAAGACCGGCAACGCCGTCCAGAAGGCGAAGAAGACGATCGCCAAGGCCGGCGAGGCGATCAGGACCGGTTACCAGAAGGTCAGGGCCAAGCTGGGAGGCAGTTGCAAGACCAGCAACAGCTTTGTCTCCGGCACGCTCGTCCTGATGGCCGACGGCACCACCAAACCCATCCAGAACGTCACCAACGGCGACAAGGTCCTTGCCACCGACCCCGAAACCGGCGAAACGGCCGTGGAAACGGTCACCGCCGAAATCACCGGCGAGGGCGTCAAACACCTCGTCAAGGTCACCATCGACACCGACGGAGACAAGGGCGACGCCACGGCCTCGGTGACCGCGACCGACGGCCACCCCATTTGGGTCCCGGAACTCGACGACTGGATTGATGCGACGGACCTGAAGTCGGGCCAGTGGCTCCAGGCCGGCGCCGGAACGTACGTCCAGATCACGGCGGTTGAGCGGTGGACGGCCCAGCAGGCGACAGTCCACAACCTCACCGTCAGCGACGTGCACACGTACTATGTGCTGGCGGGCGAGGTCTCGGTCCTCGTCCACAACTGTGGTGGGTCACAACCCGGGCACTCCGAGCTTTGTAGGTGCGATCCGGAGAATCCCCGCAGTGAGGTCGTCTTGGACGCAGGCTCGTTCGAACAGGCCAGAAACCAGGCCATGGACATCGTGGGACCCATTGATACCGGTTCGTGGCAACGACGGCAGGGGACGATGGAGTCTGCGGTCGATACTTTTGGTAGGGATACGGGGTTCACTGCGACCAGTGGTGGGAATTACAGATCGTTCCGCCTGGACACCGACCCGAGAATTGGCACGCACATCAATGTGATGACGGGTAAGGGTGCGTTGGTTCGCAAAACGGCGATAAGGTTCCCCGGTGGGAGCATTTTGACTTGGCTGAGGCGGAACGTATGGCCGAAAGTAGTTCCTATGCGAGTCACCCGGAATACCTTCCGGACTTCATGAACGACCCCCGCGACGATGACGGTCGCCAGGTTGTGAAGTTGGATCTCGCCGAGAACCGTGGACTGACGGCAGCGAGCCTGAGCAGGTTTCCGGCCGCCAGGGGCGACGTAATCGACTTCGAATCTATTTCGTACGAAGACCGTCTCTGGTGGGACGACGAGGAGCATTGGACGAGGATGGCGGCAGAACTGCTTTCCTCGTACGTACAGCGGGGGGAGCGGATCGCCATCATCTGGGGAAATTATCTGATGCCGACCGTGACCATGCCTGCAGATGTCGCAGTGCGACACGCGCAGGACATCCTGGACGCCGGGCCACACTTCTGGATCCACCCACTTGGTGGTTCGGTGCTCATTGAATGCCTGATGGATGGGCAGGTGACGGTCGCGACGATTCCGTCCCCCTAGTGCTACGCCGATCGTTCACGTGACGTGATGATGATTGGACTCGTTGGTGGTGGATGGGCAGAGCGATTGCAAAGTTCGTTGATCGTGCGTTGACGGGTCAGTCGCTGATGGCGCAACGGAGAAAGTGAACGCAGTACATAATGAAGAGTTCTGGTATAGGTCGCCGCACTCGTAGCGGCGCCTTCGTAACCCTGGTTCTTCCCTTCGCGCTGGTCGCCGGATGTGGGAACTCCAGCGGTTCCGGCGGCGAGAGCGGCGCAAGCGCAGGGGGCGAGACTGCCGCCTCCGTTGTGAGTACCCCGAGTTCCCCGAGCGCGTCCGAGGCGCGGGCCGCCGCCGAGTTGGACAAGCTGGCCCTGGCGGAGAGTGATCTCAAGGGGTTTGCCGTCAGGAAGCTCAAGGCGGTCGAGGTGCTCACGCAGCATGACGTGCGTACGGCCGAGGAGGACTGCGCTCCGCTCAGCCAGGCCGAGTACGGGGTGGCCATGGGGGACCCGGTGGCCACCGCGCAGCGGCGGGTGACGTTCGAGTTCGACGCCGACGCGATCGCCGCCGCGGGCTCCGAGGAGGAGTTGGACGCGGTGTTCGCGACCAGCCATACCACGGTGACCCTCGCCTCGTACGACAGCCCGGACCAGGCTCGGGCGGTGCTCAAGGCGCTCAGGAGTGGACTTGCCACGTGTGAAGGCGGGTTCTCCTCGTTCGGCGTCGACAAGGTGAGTACGGACACCGCGCCGAAAGCGGGTGACGAGGCCGTCGCGTTCACCGTGACACCCGGTCAGGACGATGCCCTGGTAGGTCCGACGAAGGACGTGGTCTTCCGGCATGGCAGCACCATCGCCCAGTTCGGCACCGAAGACCCTTCCGCCACCGGACCCACCGACGACTTCGAATTTCCGACTGCCCTGATCGAGGCCCAGGAAGCGAAACTGGGCTGACGGTTCACAGTCGGAATCGAACCCTCCAAATGGCAGTGCGACGATGCCGGCCTCGTTTTGGTTGCGTGATTGCGGGATTTTTTTGTGTCGCGCGGGTGGTTTCGGTCATGGAGCTCGGTGTGGCTTTTCGGGTACTTTCTGCCGGAGTTGACCTGGGTGGGAGGCGTAGCTATTGCCCAACTTCTCTCCATTCTGGGCGGTATGCGGATTTCTCGGGTCGGGTCAATCAAGGCTCGATTTCAGGCAATCGATCACAGTGGCGTTGCGATCGGATATCGGCTGGTGCCTCTGTGAACTCCCGCTGTTTTCTGTTGCGTAAAGTGCGGATAAAGTGATGGCGCTTCGCTGGTTACCGCAAGGGTGACCGTGAGGTGCCGTCGGCGCTTCCTTGAAAGAGAGAGTTCTCGACGTGAGATCCACCGCTGTCCGCCGTACCGCCCTCGCCGCCTCCGCCGCTGCCCTGGCGCTTCTCGTCACCGCCTGTGGTGGTTCGTCCGACGACGGCTCCGGCGACAGCGCCAGCGACAAGGCCGGCGGCAGCAGCGAGAGCACCCAGGCAGGCAAGACGGCCGCCGGCAAGGCGCTCACCTCCGCCGACTTGACGAAGGCCGCCCTCGTGCAGGCCGACGTCAAGAGCGGGACCCTCACCGAGAAGGTGCCGGCGAAGGACGACATCGCGCAGGCCAAGGTGACGTCGGAGGACGCGGCTTGTGCGCCGCTGGCGTATCTCCAGGCCGGTTCCTACGTCGGCAAGCCGGCGGCCACGGTGAAGCGGACGTGGAAGGGCGATGCCGCGAAGCCCGCCGCCGGGGCGAGCGAGGAGGAGCAGTTCCTCGCCGCCCTCGACCTGGAGCAGGCCATCATCACGCTGGCCTCCTATGCGGACGGCGGGGCCGAGCAGGCGATGAAGGACCTGAACACGGCCGCCGAGAAGTGCGCCGCCGGGTTCTCCTACACGGTGGCCGGTACGGCGACCAAGGCCGCGAACGTGGTCACGACCGCGGCGCCCGAGGGAGCGGACGAGGCGCTCGCCCTGACGGTGAACGTGGACGCCGATGGCGTGAAGGCGCCGATGAAGGCCGTGATCCTCCGCAAGGGCGCCACCGTCGTCTACCTCCCCGCCGCCAACTTTGCCGCCGGGGCCACCGGCAAGGACTTCGACTTCCCCACGGAGCTCGTCGACGCGCAGCTGGCCAAGCTCAGCTGACCCACCGGGGTTCCGTTTCCGCCGGGGGTCCGCGTACCTCGTACCTCCGGCGGGAATTTCCGATATCGGGCACGCGGTGCACGAGCGTGGTGTGTGTTCGATCGTAGGCTGCGGGACATGTGCGGAATCGTGGGTTACGTGGGGTCGCAGTCGGCTCTCGACGTCGTGATGGCCGGGCTGAAGCGGCTGGAGTACCGGGGGTACGACTCGGCCGGTGTGGCTGTGCTCGCGGACGGTGGGCTGGCCGCCGCCAAGAAGGCCGGGAAGCTCGTCAACCTGGAGAAGCAGCTCGTCGAGCGGCCGTTGCCGAGCGGGGGCACGGGCATCGGGCACACCCGGTGGGCCACCCATGGCGGGCCCACCGACGCCAACGCCCATCCGCATCTCGACAACGCCGGGCGCGTCGCCGTCGTCCACAACGGGATCATCGAGAACTTCGCCTGTCTGCGGGCGGAGTTGGCCGAGCGTGGGCATGAACTCACCTCCGAGACCGACACCGAGGTCGTCGCGCATCTGCTCGCCGAGGAGTTCTCCGCGTGTGCCGATCTGGCGGAGGCCATGCGGCTCGTGTGCCGGCGGCTCGAAGGTGCGTTCACGCTCGTCGCCGTGCATGCCGACGAGCCGGACGTCGTCGTCGGGGCGCGGCGGAACTCGCCGCTCGTGGTGGGCGTTGGAGAGGGCGAGGCCTTTCTCGCCTCGGACGTCGCCGCGTTCATCGCCCACACGCGGTCGGCGATCGAGCTGGGGCAGGACCAGGTGGTGGAGCTGCGCCGCGACGGGGTCACGGTGACCGGCTTCGACGGCAGTCCGGGGGACGCGCGGTCGTATCACGTCGACTGGGACGTGTCGGCCGCGGAAAAGGGGGGCTATGACTACTTCATGCTCAAGGAGATCGCCGAGCAGCCCAAGGCTGTCGCCGATACCTTGCTGGGGCGTATCGACACGGCCGGCTCTCTGACGCTGGATGAGGTGCGGATTCCTGCGAGTGCGTTGCGGGAGGTCGAGAAGGTCGTGGTGGTGGCGTGCGGTACGGCATTTCATGCCGGGCTGATCGCCAAGTACGCCATCGAGCACTGGACGCGCATTCCGTGCGAGGTGGAGTTGGCGAGCGAGTTCCGGTACCGGGATCCGATTCTCGACGCGCGGACCCTCGTCATCGCCATCTCTCAGTCCGGCGAGACCATGGACACCTTGATGGCTCTACGCCACGCCCGCGAGCAGGGTGCCAAGGTGCTGGCCGTCTGCAACACCAACGGCTCGACGATCCCGCGCGAGTCGGACGCGGTGCTGTACACGCATGCGGGGCCCGAGGTTGCGGTTGCCTCCACCAAGGCGTTCCTCACGCAGTTGGTGGCCTGCTATCTGGTCGCCCTGTATCTGGGGCAGGTGCGCGGCACCAAGTGGGGTGACGAGATTCGGGCCGTCGTACGGGACTTGGCGGACATCTCCGGTGCGGTCGAGTGCGTACTGGACACCATGGAGCCCGTGCGCGAGCTGGCGCGTTCGCTCGCCGACAAGAACACGGTGCTGTTCCTGGGGCGGCATGTGGGGTATCCGGTGGCGCTGGAGGGTGCGCTGAAGTTGAAGGAGCTTGCCTATATGCACGCGGAGGGGTTCGCGGCGGGTGAGCTGAAGCATGGGCCGATTGCGTTGATCGAGGACGACGTGCCTGTGGTTGTCGTGGTGCCCTCGGCTCGGGGGCGGTCCGTCCTCCACGACAAGATCGTGTCCAACATCCAGGAGATCCGGGCGCGGGGTGCGCGTACGATCGTCATCGCGGAGGAGGGGGACGAGGCGGTGGTGCCGTACGCGGATCACTTGATTCGCATTCCGGCTACGCCGACGTTGCTTCAGCCGCTGGTGGCTACCGTGCCGTTGCAGGTGTTCGCGTGTGAGTTGGCGACGGCTCGGGGTAACGAGGTGGATCAGCCTCGGAACCTGGCGAAGTCGGTGACGGTGGAGTGAGTCGACTTCAGGGTGGCTAGGAACGGCGCGAAGGCTTCGGCAGGGAAGGTGAGGGTTGCCCTGGCGGGGGCTTTCGAGTCGCGGACGGCTATGTGGGTGAGGGAGTTGGCGATCTCCACGCAGTCGTCGCCGTCGCCGCCGGCGGAGTAGTAGGACTTCCGCCAGTTGTTGGGTGTTGCCTGAGACAGACTCACAGTTCTTTCGCCAATCTCTGGATGAGGGCACGTGACCGTTCCGGGGTGAGTGCCATGGCCTTTACCTCCTGGAAGCGGGCTCGGTACGTGGACAGTTGGTCTTCTGCGTCGACGTAGACCGCGCCGGTGGGGGTGTCGCGGATTACGGTGTCCAGTTTGGTCACGTCGCCGCCCAGGTAGGCCATGGTGCTGCTGCCCCAGGAGAAGCCCTCCAGGTCGAAGGGGATGACCCTCACGGTGATGTGTTCCGCGTCGGAGAGTTCCAGGATGCGGGTGAGCTGAGCGCGTGACGTGGTCCGGGTGCCGACCATGATGCGCAGTGCTGCCTCGTGGATCACCGCGTCGAGGGGGATGGGCGAGGGCCCGTCGATGATCACGCGGCGCGCCACGCGGTGGCGTACGCGCAACTCCAGTTGGTCCTCCGTGAGTGCGGGAATCCTCGTGGAGTACACGGCACGGGCATAGTCCTCGGTCTGTAGGAGGCCTGGTACGAACAGGATGGCCACGTTGTACTGAAACCGGGAGTGGTGATCCAGCTCGGACAGGTCCATGAACGGCGTGGACAACAGGCCCCGGTACTCCTCCCACCAACCCCGTGTCCGATCGGTGGCCATCGTGACCAGGGCGTTGATGAACTCCTCGTCCGTGCAGGCGTAGTGGGACGCGAGTCGGCGGAGTCGCTGCTCGCTCACGCCCGCGAGTCCGGTTTCGATGTGGCTCATCTGGACGCGATTCGCCCCAAGCAGTGCTGCTGCCTCGACGGCGCTGAGCCCTGCCGCCTCGCGGAGCCTGCGCAGCTCGATCCCCAAGCGCAGCTGACGCGCCGTTGGTTCGCGCCTCAGGACCATCCATTGCTCCTTGTTCAACACGCCTGCCGGTGCCGCTCGTTCGAGGCCAGATTACGCGATCGGGTTGCTCGGTATTACAGGTTAGACGTACCGTCGGTGATGCAACGTACACACTGCGGAAGCGCACCGCGCCGTCCTGCCATGACGGCCGCGACAATGCCACCGCCCGCTCGCCGCGCCCCCACCACCGAACGGGAGTTGACGCATGCCCGAAACCGAGACCGACCCCGAGTTCACCTCCGATCCCGACTCCTGGGAGTACTCCCTCTACGTCCCCAACGACCCCCGAGCCGTCACCGTCAGCCGCCGCACCCTCCGTCTGATCCTGACCATGCACGGACTCATCGGCCTCGTCGACATCGCCGAACTCCTCGCCAGCGAACTGGTTTCCAACGCCGTACGGCACACCAAGGGGCCCGCCGCCCTACGTGTGCGCTGGCGGGCCGGCGTACTCCGCATCGGGGCCTGGGACGCGGACCCTCGACCGCCGGAGCCGCCACGGGAGTTGGGGCAGCTTGGTCAGTCGGAGGAGGACGGGCGTGGGCTGGGGATGGTGGTCGCCTGTGCCGATCTGTGGGGGTGGCAGCCGTTGAGCCGGTTCGGGAATCGCGGCAAATTCGTGTGGTGCGAGCTGACTTCGGCGGCCTGAACGTTTTGCCGCTGCTCGAAAGAGTGAACGCATCTCGATTGCCCCGAACTCCTCCCTCCGCGAAGGCGACCGTGGACGCCGTCACCACGGACGTGACGGAGACCCGGCCGTTGGAACGGCGCGTCGACACCGTGCTGCGCATCGGTCCGTCCGACGGCGAGGACTTCCTGCTCGCCAGCGAGTCACAGTCCGGCAAGGTCGCGGGCAAGGAGCGGAGCTGGGCGTACTACGTCGGCTACCTTCAGGCGAAGTACGAACTGCCCGTACTGCTGCTCGTGGTCTGTCAGGACGCGGCCACGGCCAAGTGGGCGGCCGGTCCCTTCGACTGCGGCACGCGTGGCTGGACGGCTCTGCGGGTGTATCCACTGGTCGCGGGGCCGGACAATCTGCCGGTGTTCACGGACGTCAGGACCGTGGCGAAGAACCTCGCACTGGCCGCGCTCTCCGCCCTGGCGCACGCCCGCAGCTCTGAGTGCGCCGCCATACTGGAGGCGATCAGCAGCGCCCTTCAGGAACTCCAGGAGACCGACCCCGACACCGCCGAGTACTTCTTCGACTTCCTGGAAGTCACCCTGGGTAAGACACCAGCCGGAGAGAAATGGAAGGACATCATGTCGTTCGTCAGCTACTTCCCCGGCCGGGGCACGGTCCGTGAGACGGCCTATCTCGAAGGTGAGGCCAAGGGGGAGGCCAAGGGGGAGGCCAAGGGGGAGGCCAAGGGGATCCTGTTCGTGTTGGAGGTGCGCGGCATCCCCGTGTCGGCCGATGTGCGCGAACGCATCACGTCCTGCACAGATCTCGACCGTGTCGACGCCTGGCTGGAGCGGTCCCGCACGGTCGCGCGTGCGGAGGACCTGTTCGCCGAGGACTCGGAGGCTGCGCCGAGCGCTTCTGAACAGGAGTGATCGGCGGGCGATTTCCCCGCACCGTCAGCGATGTCAGTGCCCGCGCCTAGGGTGCTCCGCATGACCGACTGGATACACAATCCCTTTCCGGGCCAGGACGTGAACGTCGTCTTCGCCCGGCGTATGCCCCTCGGCGTGCTTACCCACGCACTGAACGCCCTGCACCGCGAACCCCTCGCGCACGGCGAGGCGAACGGGTGGGTGTGGGCGGTGCACGAGATGCACAACTGGGAGATCGAGGACTACGAGTCCGTCAACTACCGGGATCTGTGTCCGCGCGGCGTGGAGATCGTCGTGTTCGTCGTCGATCCGTGCAGTGCGAAGGCGTTCCCGCCCGACTTCGCGTACTACCGGGACGGCCGGTTCGTCCTCGGATTCAGTTTCGAGAGTATTGGGCAGCGGGTCGGCGACAACCCTGACTACCTGTCGGAGGAGCTTCTCGCCGCGAATCTCATCGGTCCCGATGCGGAGTACGACGGCCGTGACGATCACGAGCGCCTCGTGCGGACGATCGCCGACTTCTTCGAACTGCCTTCTCTGACCGTGGCCTCCCTGGCAGCCGCATCCTCCGGGGCGGTGGGAGAGTGAACTGGCTCGCCCCGAACAGGTTCGTCACCTTCTGCAAGGGCATGACCATGCCCACCGTGGCCGGCATCTTCGGCGAAGCGGGACGTCTTCCCCGTGCCTTCGGGGAGGCCGACGGGTGGGTATGGGTGATGCAGGACGCCTACGCCGGCCCGAGTTCGAGAGCGAGCGGCGGACAGGCCGCCTGGGAACTGGCACGGAGTATCACGGGTCGCAGGGGGCACATCCATTACGCCGAGCGCGCCAGTGATCCGGATCGCGTGGAGACCGTGTTCCTGGCCTCCACGCCCACGTGCACGTGCCCGCACGGGCAGAACTACATGGTCCCGCACTGTGCCGAGCACCCGTTCCAGTTCCTCTACAGCCGGGGCGGGTTCGAGCAGACGCTGTTCAACCTGGGTGGGCGCCGCGAGTCACGACGTTCCGGAGGCATGGCCGATCTGCTTGTGCGTGAGCTGCTGGACGCCGGGATCATCGGCCGGGACACGCCGAGGTACGACTCCGAGTCCGGCTTCAACGCCGATGGCGCTCACACCGTACGGATCATCACCGAACACTTCGGGCTCCCCTCACCGCCACTCGAATCACCGGCACTCGAACTCGGGCCCCGGCAGATCTAGCAGTCCGGGCCGATGTTCAGGCGCGGCCTCGCCGCAGAGTGGCGTACAGCCTGCGGGTCCAGGGCCGTCGGCGGGCGGACGGGACGTTCTCGTGGCGTTGAGGTTGGGGGATCTGTTCCGGGGCGCGTGGTGGCATGCGGACGATCGCCGTCGGCGGTACGGCCGCGTCCAGAGCCGCGATGCGGTCCGCGGTGATGCCCCGGTACAGCGTCGGTTCCACCGTGACCGAGAAGCCGTCCTGGCCCGTGAGGGTGCGGGCGCCGTCCGGGTGGGACGTCATTGCCGCGGTCGTTGTGCAGTGGACCGTCACCGGGCCGTCCGGTGTTGTCAGGGTTACGCCCTCCTCGCCGATCGTCAGGGCGATCTCGGGGTCCTCCAGGGACTCGTGGCGCGTGCCGGTCACCGTGTTCGTCGAGTACTGGGGGGCCAGGGTCAGGCCTGCCCACTCCGCGCCTCGGCCCGGTATCTGGAGCAGACCGTTCGTCCAGGCCTCGTGGGCGGCCTCGCGCAGGTCGGTGACCGTCAGCGCGGCCAGCTCGGCGCGGTGGTCGTCGGGGGAGAGGACGCGGTGGCCGAGGAGGACGTTCAGGGCGTACGACGGCAGCATCGCGGCGCCGAGGTCCGGGGCGTCGTACCGCTTGAGCAGCTTGGTGCGGGCCGAGTCCAGTTCGTGCTGTTCGATGCGGCCCGCGCGCAGGCGCGCGAACGTGTCGACGAAGCCGCCCACCACCGCGCCCTGCTTGTGCGGGAGGGCGTCGGCGTACGCGGTGAGGACGGCGTGGTCGGCGTCGCGCGGGGTGTAGTCGGCCTCCGCCGAGTACGAGTAGCCGCCCTCCTGCCGCAGGTCCTGGAAGAGCGCCCGCCCGAGCACCTCGGCGAGGACGGCGGCGGCCGTTGAGCGGCGTACGACCGCGTCGAAGACGACATGGCCGCCGGGGCCGTGGATGTACGCCGGTGTCACGGGGAGCGCGCTGGTCGCGGTGGGGGGTGGGGTGTGGCTGCCTGTGGGGAGGGTCAGGTCCAGGCCCTGGGGCACCGTGTCGCCGGTCAGCCACAGGACCGCGTTCTCCCGGGTGAAGTGGGTTCGCGCCCAGTCGCGGACCTCGTCCGCGGTGAGCCGCCAGGTGCCCAGCTCGTCGTAGGCCGTGAGGCCGTAGCCCTGGGCGCCGTAGCGCCACAGCGGGAGTTGGCGGTGTGGGCCCTGGCCACGGCCCGCCGCCTCCGTGCGCAGGATCTCCTTCTCCGTCTCCAGGCGCTCCAGCGGCAGGTCGCGCAGGGACGCGCAGACGTTGTTCAGGTGGGCTACCACCTCGTCCTCGCTGCCCGTGACGTGGAAGAGGGTGTACGTCGTTGCCGTCGCGCCGTTGTAGTCGTGGGGGCTGGACGAGGCCGACTTTCCTACGCGGTGCAGGGCCAAGTGCTCTACGAGGTGGGTGATCCCGGCGGTGGCCAGGGTCTCGTCCGCTCGGCCCACGCGGAAGAACAGGCCCGCGGTGATTTCGGCAGTGGCCTTGCTGCGGGGCGACTGGAGGGTGTGGAGAGTGCGGATGCCCTGGGTGATGGTCGTGCCTATCAGGCCTGACAGCGGGGCGAGTTCGAAGGTTTCTGTGGTCATGTCCGTGCGCCTCAGATCGTCGCCGTCGCGGACTTGCGGTATTTGAGGAACGCCGTCGACGGGTCGGGTACGTACGACCACACGGACGCGTCGGCCCGGTCCCCGAGCGCGCCGAAGTGCAGCAGCGCGTCCTCGAAGTGGCCGCCCAGCGAGAACGCGAGCGCGAACGCGCTGTGCGCGCCGATGCCGTGGAAGCCCGGCCGGTAGTCCCGGTGCAGTACGGACACCCGGGCCGCGAAGCGCAGGTCGTCGCGGACCGGCACGCCCCGCAGGTAGGCGGAGGCGGCCATCGGCTCCAGGTCGGCGACGTGCTCCAGGTGCGCGAGCGCGACCAGTGCGCCGGAGTGCGAGCCGTCCGGGGAGGCGCTCGCCGCCCCGCGCGCGAAGTCGTGCGCCGTCTCCCAGGAGCCGCCCCACTTGGGGCACAGCTGCTGGAGGAGCTGCTGCTGCGCCGGGTAGTGGTGCGGTCGGTGGGCGGAGAGCCGGTCGTAGCGGCGTCGGACCTCGGCCTGGTCCAGCTCCAGGCCACGGGCGGTGAGCAGACGTACGGTCCAGGCGGGGGCGTACGCCGGCTGCTCCGCGCACACGTCGATCAGGATCTGCTCCGCCTGCCCCAACCAGTCGTGGAACCGGTCGAACTGTTCGCGCGAGACGCTGTCGGCGAGGGCGCCGGTACGGATGTCCCAGCCGATGCCGACGTAACGGTGGGCGAGAAGCGTGCGGGGCAGTGGCGCGGCCGGGTGCTCGGCCACCGCCTTGCGCAGCATGTCCTCCACGCCGGGGGTGTCGGCGACGATCCCCGACGCGAAGGAGATCTTCTCGGCCGAGTCGAGGGTCGAGAAATATGCCTGTACGGCCGTCCAGTCGGCGTTCGTCAGCGCGGTGCGCAGCGGGGCGAGTTCCGGCAGGGTGTCGTACGGGTCGAAGTACGGGGGACCGGACCCCGCGCTCGTTCCGCCGCCGCTGCCGGCCGCTCTGCCGGGCCTCCGGGTCATGGCTCCGCCCCCGCTGATGTCATGAACTTGGTGAAGTCGCCGCAGGCTAACAGGCGGCGAGTGGCGGGCGCGCGGGGAAAAGGGGTGCCCGCCGTAGGGTGCACGGCATGAGCATCATCGGAGTCGGCATCGACGTCGCCGAGATCGAGCGGTTCCGGGCCTCGCTGGAGCGGACGCCCGGGCTGGCCCAACGGTTGTTCCTGGAGGGCGAGTTGCTGCTGCCCAGCGGTGAGCGGCGCGGGGTCGCCTCGCTGGCCGCGCGGTTCGCAGCCAAGGAGGCGCTCGCCAAGGCGCTGGGCGCTCCGGGCGGGCTGCTCTGGACGGACGCGGAGGTCTGCGTCGAGGACAGCGGGCGGCCCTGGCTACGGGTGACGGGGACGGTGGCCGCGCGCGCGGAGGAACTCGGCGTGCGGTCGTGGCATGTGTCGCTCAGTCATGACGCGGGGGTTGCCTCGGCAGTTGTGATTGCCGAGGGGTAGGCCGTTCGCAGCGGACGGCGGGCTTCGTCACCTGCCGCACGGTGGGTCGTACGGCAGGTCCGGGGAGACGTACTTCCTCCACTGGGCCGGCGTCATCGCCGTGGACGTTGACGCGCAGAGGAGGGTGCGGGCCCTGGCCGGGTCGGTCTGCCAGAGGCGTACGGTGCCGTCCTCGCCGCCGGTGATCAGGGTGCCGGAGCGGGGGCTGAACGCCAGCGCCGAGACGAAGCCGCCATGGCCGGTGACCGGGAGGCCGTAGGCCGTGGCACGGGCCGGATCGGCGGTGTCCCACAGGCGGATCTGCCCGATGGCGTTGCCGCTCGCGAGCAGCCCTTCGCCCGGAGCGAAGTCGAGGCTGTGCACGATCCCGCCGGTCAGTAGCGGTTTTCCGACTGAGGTCGGGGCGGTCGGGCGGGACACGTTCCAGAGGCGGACGGTGCTGTCCCCGTTGCCCGTCGCTACGACCCGGGTCCGCGCGTCGGCGGCTAGGGCGATGACGATCTGGCCGGTGCCGACCTGGCCGGTCTCGGTGGGCACGGCGCCGTCCGCCGTTCGCCAGACGCGCAGAGTGCCGCCGTAGACCTCGCCCGTGTAGACGTAACCGCCCCGGGGCGCGGCGGCCACGGCCCGGACCGGCAGCAGGTGTCCGCCGAGCGGGCCGTCGCCGAGGGCGGTGGGGCGGGCCGGGTCGGAGACGTCCCAGGCGTGCAGGCTGCCGCTGAAACCGCTCTGCAGTTGCAGCGCGCCCGCGAGCAGCGTGTGCCCCGAGGAGTCGAAGGCCAGCCCGCCGACCGGTATCCCCACGCTCGGCCGCACCGCGCCGGTCTCCAGCGGGCGGGCCGGTGCCGACACGTTCCAGAGCCGGACCCCGCCGCCGAAGTCGCCGACGGCCAGCAGACGTTGCCCGCTCCGCCCCGGCCGGAAGGCCAGCGCGTTCACCGACGTACGGGAGTCGGGGAGCCGGCCGACAGGGGTGAGCCGGGACGGGTCGGAGACGTCCCACAGGGTGACGGACGGGCCGGAGGCCACCGCGAGCAGGTGTCCGTCGTCGGTCAGTGACACCACTTCGGCCGTGCTGCCGCCGGCGGTGACGGCGAGGGTCGGGGGCAGCCGCCACAGCAGGACTTTGCCGTCCCCGGCGCCGCTGGCGAGGGTGCGTCCGGTGCTGTCGAAGGACAGGCTGGAGACGTTGGCCGTGTGTCCTTGCAGGGCCGGGCCGAGCACCTTGGTCGTACTCGGGGCCCCGACGTTCCAGAGGTAGACGCTGCCGGAGTTCTCCCCGGTGGCGAGCAGCCGGCCGTCCGGGCCGAACTCGACCGACGTGGCCGGGCTGCTGAGGAAGAGCTGGCTCGCCACCTTCGGCCGGCGGGGCTGCGAGAGGTCCCAGACGACCACCTTGTTGTCGCTGCCCGCGCTGGCCAGCACCGGCCCGGCCGGGCTGAACGCGACATGGTTGACGACGGTGGAGTGGCTGCCCAGCTCCCCGCCCACGGCCTTCGGGCGGGCCGGGTCCGAGACGTCCATGAGCCGCAGCCGCTGGACGCGTGCGCTCCCCGGGGTCGTGCCGCCGCAGATGGCGAGGAGGGCGCCGTCCCGGCTGAAGGCGACGGACGAGGCATTCTGCCCGGGGACGGACGGGATGCTGCTCAGCCGCTGCGGTCGCCGTGGCTCCACGACACTCCACAGTTGCACCTCGCTGGACATCATGGCGTCGCCCGACTGGACGGTGCTGACGAAGGCCAGCGTCCGGCCGTCGGGGCTGAACCGGAGGAGGGGCAAGGATCCCTTCGAGACCTGGATCCAGTCCGAGAGCGGTACGGGGTGCGCGCCGTCGGAGACATCGAAGATCCGCAGGGCGCCGTCCCCGCCGCCCACCGCCAGCAGACCGCGCTTCGGGCTGTACACCGACGACACCCGGGTGCCCGCCCGGCCGGCGACCGGGGAGGCCAGCGGGGCCGGACGGGTCGGGTCCGCCGCGTTCCAGAAGCGCAGCGCGTCCCCGCCGGTGGCCAGCTGCCCCTTCGCGCCGAACGAGACCGAGTGCACGGCGCCGAAGTCCCCCGGCAGCCGCGTCGGCATCACCGCCCCCGCCTCCTGCATCAGCCGCGTCCGCAACGCCGCCGTCGGCCGCATCCGGTACGCCACCAGGTCGAGTTGGGCGGCGAGCGCGCCGTTCGTGTCGCGCTGGCGGTCCGCCTCCGCCGTGACCCGGTCGAAGACCGCGTTGTCGCGCTGCTTCAGGGCGTCCGCGCGGCTGTCGAGCGCGAACACCGCGAGCCCGGAGGCGAGCAGCGCCAGGACGGTGATGACGGCCACCGCGCCGCGCCGCAACAGCTTGCTACGGCGCTCGTACCGTTGGGACGCGCCGAGGAACTCGGTGACCAGCTCGGTGAGGTCCTCGTTGCCGTCGCCCACCGCCCAGGAGCGGGCCAGTTCGAGGCGCGCGCCCCGGTAGAGGGAGGCCGTGTCCTTGCGGCCGGCGTTCCTCCAGGCGACGGCCGCCTCCTCCAGCTCCTGCCTGACCGGTACACCTCCCTTGCCGAGCGCCGCGATCCAGGTGCGCAGGCGTGGCCAGGCCGTCAGCAGCGCCTCGTGGGTGATCTCGACGGTGGCCCGCTCACGCTCCACGCCCTGGGTGAGCAGCCGGGCGTGGGTGAACCGCTCGACCAGGTCCGGGACGGCCTTCGGGTCGGTGGTCGTCAGCAACAGGTCGGCACGGGTACGGCGGCGCCGGACCACTTCTCCGTTCTCGCCGATCCTGACGAGGCTGAGGAACAGCTGCCGGGCCGTCCGTCGATCGGCCGGGCCGAGCCTGTCGAACTCGGTGTCGGCGGTCGCCTTGACGGCGCCGTCGATGCCGCCGGTGTCACGGTAGGTGCCCACGGTCATGGTGTCGCCGTTGCGGTTCAGCCAGGTGACCCGCAACGCGTGCGCGAGCAACGGCAGCCGGCCGGCCTCGTACGCATCACCTGCGGCGGCGGCGGTGTCGGCGGCGGCGGTCTGGCGGGCGCTGCCGCGCAGATCGCCCAGGACGACGTCCACCAGTCCCGGCCCGAGCTTGAGCTTGCTGCGCATGGCGGGCCGGGTCACGGCCTGGCGTACGTCCTTGTCGGTCATCGGGCCGACGATCAGCTGGCGGTTCTCCAGGGCGTCGTGGAGGTGGGGATGGGCGACACAGGAGCCGTAGACATCGGCGCGCAGGCCATAGACGGTCAGGGCGACAGGGGCCTGCGGCGCGTCGGCGCCGGTCAGAGCCGCGAGTACGGCGACGAAACGCAGGCGGGCCGACTCGTCCTGGCAGAGGGTGAACAACTCCTCCAGCTGGTCCACGACCAGCAGCACCCGTGCGTCCGGCGGCAGCGCGAGCCGTTCCCGTACGAATCGGACGACGTGGTCCGGGCCGCTCTCCATCGCCGCCGCGACCACCGACTCCTCGGCCCTGGTGAGCAGGGCGAGACCGGTGGTGAGGGTGGCGAGCGGGGTGGCCGTGGGGGTCAGCAGCAGCTGGGGCCAGTGCTGTGAGCCGGACAGCTGTCCCTTGGCCAGCCCGGGCAGCAGACCGGCGCGCAGCAGCGACGACTTGCCCGCTCCGGACGGTGCGACGACCGCGAGCGGACGGTGGTCGCCCAGGGACCGGTCGAGCAGGTCGAACAACTGGCTGACCAGGGTCTTCCGGCCGAAGAACCACTCGGCATCGCCCCGTCCGAACGCGCGCAGCCCCGGATACGGGACGCCCTCGCCTCCTGCCGGGACGGTGGTCCGCTCGTCGTCGTCCTCGGCCCCGTGCTCGTCGTCGCCGGAGTGGTAGTGCTCGTGCAGGTGCTGGATCAGGTCGCCGTGGACGACGATCATGCTTTCCAGCGACTGGTAGACCCTGCCGTGTTCGGTGGCCCAGGCGTGCAGCTCCGCGCTGCTGACAGCCTTGGCGGGTCCGGCCTTGGCAGGTCTGGCGGCAGGCTCCTCGCCGGCTCTCGCGGACGTGCCTTCGGCGCCGGGGCCGGAGCCGGGGGCGGATTCGGGGGCGGATTCGGAATTCCGCGCGTCGTCCTCGGGATCCAGGTACGCCGTCATGAGGCGGCCACCCTCGTCGGCAACGCGGTCAGCTGTCCGTCCATGGGGATCCCCCGATTCCCTTGGCACATGCGTCGTGCCGTGTGTCGTGGGAAAAAGTGTGAAGATGCGAACGGTCCGTGACCAGACGGTCGCTGTATGGATTTGGTGAACACGGACGAATGGACGGCGGTACGGGAGACTCGGCGTATGCGAACTGCGTACAGCGTGGAGACGGTACGGGCGGCCGAGCGCGAGCTGATGGCACGGTTGCCGGAGGGTGCGCTCATGCAGCGTGCGGCTGCCGGACTGGCCGTCGCCTGCGGTCAGTTGATGGGGCGGGTGTACGGGACGCGGGTCGTCCTGCTCGTCGGCAGCGGTGACAACGGCGGCGACGCCCTGTACGCCGGGGCCCGGCTCGCCCGGCGCGGAGCGGGCGTGACCGCGGTACTGCTCGCGCCGGAGCGCGCGCACTCCGGGGGGCTTGCGGCGCTGCGGGGGGCGGGCGGGACAGTGGTGCGCGCCGGTGGGGATTCCGGTGGGGGGTTTGGGCCCGGTGGTGGGGCTGGGGGTGGTAATGGCGCTTTGGCGTGGGGTGAGGGGGTTACGAGGGTTGTCCGGCGGGCCGATCTCGTTGTCGACGGCATCGTCGGGATCGGTGGGCGGGGTGGGCTTCGGGACGATGTCCTGCCGTTGGTGGAGGCTGTGCGGGAGTCGGGGGCCGCTGTGGTCGCCGTCGATCTGCCGAGTGGGGTCGACGCGGACAGTGGTGAGGTGCGGGGGGAGGCGATTCGGGCTGATCTGACGGTGACCTTCGGTACGCACAAGCCCGGGTTGCTCATTGATCCCGCGCGCGAGTACGCCGGGACCGTACGGCTCGTCGACATCGGGCTCGGGGCTGTGCTGCCCGAGGCGGCCGAGCTGGAGGCGCTGCAACACGCGGACGTCGCCCGGTTGTTGCCGGTGCCCGGGGTCGAGAGCGACAAGTACCGGCGGGGCGTCGTCGGGATCGCGGCCGGGTCCGCGCGGTATCCGGGGGCCGCTGTGCTGGCCGTCGCCGGGGCGTTGCGGGGTGGGGCGGGGGCCGTGCGGTACGTGGGGCCGGCGGGGGATGCCGTGATCGCCCGTTTTCCGGAGGCGCTGGTGTCCGACCAGGGGCCGCGGGCGGCGGGGCGGGTTCAGGCATGGGTGGTCGGGCCCGGGGCCGGGGACGATGCCGGTGCTGTCGCCGAGGTGCTGGAGGCGGATGTGCCTGTGCTGATCGATGCGGACGGGTTGCGGTTGGCCGATCGGGAGGTTGTGCGGGGGCGGGGGGCGCCGACGCTGATGACTCCGCATGCGGGGGAGGCTGCGGCGCTGCTCGGTGTGGCTCGGGCGGAGGTGGAGGGGGCTCGGTTGGCGGCGGTGCGGGAGCTTGCGGCGCGGTATGGGGCGACTGTGCTGCTCAAGGGTTCGACGACGTTGGTCGCCGGGGTGGAGGGGGGTGCTGTGCGGGTCAACTCGACCGGTACGGGGTGGCTGGCTACCGCCGGTAGTGGGGATGTGCTGTCGGGGTTGAGTGGGTCGTTGTTGGCGGCGGGGCTTTCGGCGGTGGATGCGGGGAGTGTGGGGGCGTATCTGCATGGGTTGGCGGGGCGGTTGGCGGCGGAGGGGGCGCCTGTGGGGGCGCAGGGGGTTGCGGAGGGGGTGGGGAGGGCTTGGCGGGATGTTCGGGGTGGGTGAACGGGGATTGTTTTCGCCCCCGCCGCCCCTACCCGTCCCATCCTTCTGGGGGCTGCGCCCCCAG
>NZ_JBSFDA010000181.1:0-19781 GCF_053593675.1 Streptomyces sp. NPDC002156
CGCACTTCAGCACCGGCCCGGCCATTCCAGCCCGTCCGGCGCTTGAGGACGAGGCCGTTCAGGCCGAAAGGGGGGTCTGGGGGCGCAGCCCCCAGGGATGGGAACGGGTAAGGGCGGCGGGGGCGAAAAACTACCGCCCCCACCGCCCCACCCCAACCAGCTCAGCTCAACTCAGCTCACTGCGTAGTACGACGCCGACGCGCCCCCGGCCGCCGCTCACTCGGCCGAGTAACAGGATCCCCCGCATCAACCGCAGCAGCCCGCCGACGCAACCCGAAGTCAGCCAACGCCTCAGCCAACTTGTGCACGGACGGCTCCGGAGCCATCACATCCACCCGCAGCCCATGCTCCTCGGCGGTCTTAGCCGTGGCAGGCCCAATACACGCGATCACCGTCACGTTATGAGGCTTGCCCGCGATACCCACCAGATTCCGCACAGTCGACGAAGACGTGAAGAGAACGGCATCGAAGCCACCCCCCTTGATCGCCTCCCGAGTCTCCTGCGGCGGCGGCGAAGCCCGCACCGTCCGATAGGCGGTGACGTCATCAACCTCCCACCCCAGCTCGATCAGCCCCGCCACCAACGTCTCGGTGGCGATATCGGCCCGAGGCAGAAAAACACGGTCGATCGGATCGAAAACCGGGTCATAGGGAGGCCAGTCGTCCAGCAACCCAGCAGCAGACTGCTCCCCACTGGGCACAAGATCAGGCTTCACACCAAAAGCAACCAACGCCTTGGCGGTCTGTTCCCCCACCGCAGCAACCTTGATCCCGGCAAAAGCACGAGCATCAAGCCCGTACTCCTCGAACTTCTCCCGAACAGCCTTGACCGCGTTCACCGAAGTGAAAGCGATCCACTCGTACCGCCCCGTCACGAGCCCCTTGACGGCCCGCTCCATCTGCTGAGGCGTCCGAGGCGGCTCGACAGCGATGGTCGGCACCTCGTGCGGCACAGCGCCGTACGACCGCAACTGGTCGGAGAGCGTCGCCGACTGCTCCTTCGTACGCGGCACCAGAACCCGCCACCCGAACAGCGGCTTGTTCTCGAACCACGACAGCTGCTCACGCTGAGCAGCGGCGGACCGCTCGCCGACCACGGCTATCACCGGCCGGCCCCCGTCCGGGGACGGCAGCACCTTGCCCTGCTTGAACGTCTGGGCAATGGTCCCGAGCGTCGCGGACCAGGTGCGCTGCCGAGTCGTCGTACCGGCGATCGTCACAGTCAACGGCGTATCGGGCTTACGCCCGGCAGCGACCAGCTCACCGGCCGCCGCAGCAACCGAGTCCAGAGTCGTCGAGACGACAACGGTCCCGTCGGACGCCCCGACCTCGGTCCAGCACCGGTCGGAAGCGGTCCGCGCGTCCACGAACCGGACGTCCGCGCCCTGCGCGTCCCGCAGCGGAACACCCGCGTACGCGGGCACGCCGACGGCCGCCGCGACACCCGGGACCACCTCGAACGGAACGCCCGCGCGGGCGCAGGCCAGCATCTCCTCGGCGGCGTACGCGTCGAGCCCGGGATCCCCGGACACCGCACGTACGACCCGCCTGCCGCCCCGTGCGGCCTCCATGACAAGATGTGCGGCATCCCGCACAGCGGGTACACCAGCGGTCGTTGACGCGCCGTCAACAACCGCTAGTTGAGGCGTGCCTGTGCCTGGATACGTGCTGCCAATAGGCGTGTCCAATTCGGTGTTGAGTACGGCGACGCCTTGTCTGGTGTGCGCGCGTACGACGTCGAGCACCTCGTGCTCGGCGACCAGTACGTCCGCGTTCGCCAGCGCCTCGACGGCGCGCAGGGTCAGTAGTCCCGGATCCCCGGGTCCGGCACCGAGAAAGGTGACGTGCCCATGGTCCGGACCGGCGGGAAGGGTGGTGGGGCTCACTGTGCTCGCTCCCCCATCAGACCGGCCGCGCCCTTGGCAAGCATCTCGGCTGCGAGTTCACGGCCGAGCGCCATTGCTTGGTCGTACGTCTCGGGCACGGGACCGGTGGTGGACAGCTGCACCAGCGTCGAGCCGTCGGTCGTGCCGACGACGCCGCGCAGGCGCATCTCCTTGACAATCTGCCCGTCGGCCAGCAGGTCGGCCAGCGCGCCCACAGGGGCGCTGCAACCGGCCTCCAGGGCGGCGAGCAGTGACCGTTCGGCGGTCACGGCGGCCCGAGTGTACGGGTCGTCGAGTTCGCCGAGTGCCGCGATCAGGTCGGAGTCGTGGGAGGTGTTCCCCGCTCTGCACTCGATCGCCAGGGCCCCTTGGCCAGGGGCAGGCAGAACCATGTCGACCGACAGGAAGTCGGTCACTTCGTCGGCGCGCCCGATGCGGTTGAGCCCGGCCGCGGCCAGGACGACGGCATCCAGCTCACCACTTCTCACGAACCCGATCCGGGTGTCGACGTTCCCCCGGACCGGTACGACCTCGACGCTCAGCCCATGGGCACGCGCGTACGCGTTCAGCTGGGCGGTACGCCGGGTCGAGCCTGTCCCGATCCGCGCGCCGCGCGGCAGGTCGGTGAACTTGAGGTCGTCGCGCGCCACCAGTACGTCACGCGGATCCTCGCGCTCCGGTACGGCGGCCAGCACGAGGCCGTCGGGCTGTGCGGTCGGCAGGTCCTTCAGCGAGTGCACCGCGAAGTCGACCTCACCCCGCAGCAGCGCGTCCCGCAAAGCGGTCACGAAGACGCCCGTGCCGCCGATCTGGGCGAGGTCCTCGCGGGACACGTCGCCGTACGTCGTGATCTCGACGAGCTCGACGGGGCGTCCGGTCAGCCGGTGCACGGCGTCCGCGACCTGCCCGGACTGGGCCAGGGCGAGTTGACTTCGCCTGGTCCCCAGTCTCAGCGCCCCTTGTACTGGCTCACTCATGCTCGCCCTCGGTTCTCGGCGTCTGTCTCGGTGTTTTCGTCGGCCCGGGACACGGAGGCGACCGTCTCCTGGTCGAGGTCGAACAGGGTGCGCAGCGCGTCCGCGTACCCGGCGCCGCCGGGCTCGGCCGCGAGCTGCTTGACCCGTACGGTCGGCGCGTGCAGCAGTTTGTCGACCACACGCTTCACGGTCTGGGTGATCTCGGCCCGGTGCTTCTCGTCGAGCCCGGGCAGCCGCCCGTCGAGCCGGGCGATCTCACCGGCGACGACATCGGCGGCCATGGCGCGCAGCGCGACGACGGTGGGTGTGATGTGCGCGGCCCGCTGGGCGGCGCCGAAGGCCGCGACCTCGTCGGCGACGATCCGCCGGACCTGGTCCACGTCGGCCGCCATCGGAGCGTCCGCGGAGGCCTCGGCCAGCGACTCGATGTCCACCAGGCGCACCCCGGCCAGCCGGTGCACGGCCGCGTCGATGTCCCGGGGCATGGCGAGGTCGAGGAGGGAAAGCACAGGAGCGGGCCGCGGAGCACCGACAACCACCTCGGGCCGCCGCCGCTCGGGAATCCGCCCGAGGGTGGCTGCGGTACGGGCAAGCGCGGCGATCAGTTCACGGTCGTCGTCCGGCGTACGACGGGCCGCGTCCCGCCGGTCGACGGTCCCGTTGTCCACCCAGGCCGCGTGCTGCTCCAGCGTCGCCGCGTCCATCCCGGCGACGGCGGCCTCACCCATCACCGAGAACCCGGCCGACTCCTGCACTGCCTGCCCGGCCTGCGCGGCGGACAGATCGAGCGGGCACCCGTCGTCGGTGCCGATGCTGGTGGGCGGCAGCGCCGTCCGTACGTCACTCGTCATGGTCGTACGAGGGGACGGTCCGGCCTCGTCGTCCGCCGGCACCCGGCCCTCGACGGCCGCCGCGATGGTCTCGGCGCCGAGGACGACCCCTGTCGCGCCGGTACAGGAAACGGCTATATCGGCACGTGTCAGCTCGAACGGCACCGACTCCATCGGAACCGCGCGGGCGGACACGGACGCGGCGCCGCCCTCGTACCCACCGCTGTTGTCGTTGATGATCTCGGCGAGCCGGTCAGCACGCTCTGAAGTCCGGTTGGCGACGACGATCTCGGCGACGCCGAGCCGCGCGAGCGTGGCGGCGGCCAGCGAGGACATGGATCCGGCCCCGATGACCAGGGCTTTCTTGCCCACGGCCCAGGACTCCACCGAGACCCCGGCGCCCCGCCCACCGGCCAGCTGCTGGAGCCCGAAGGTGACCAGGGACTGTCCGGCGCGGTCGATCCCGGTCTCGGAGTGGGCGCGCTTGCCGACGCGCAGGCCCTGCTGGAACAGGTCGTTCAGCAGCCGCCCGGCGGAGTGCAGTTCCTGCGCGAGAGCGAGCGAGTCCTTGATCTGGCCGATGACCTGCCCCTCGCCGACGACCATGGAGTCGAGCCCACAGGCGACGGAGAACAGGTGGTGGACGGCCCGGTCCTCGTAGTGCACGTACAGGTACGGAGTGAGTTCATCAAGTCCCACCCCGCTGTGCTGGGCGAGCAGCGTGGACAGCTCGGCGACACCCGCGTGGAACTTGTCCACGTCCGCGTACAGCTCGATGCGGTTGCAGGTGGCGAGCACCGCGGCCTCGGTGGCCGGCTCGGCGGCGACGGTGTCCTGAAGCAACTTGATCTGCGCGTCCTGGGACAGCGCGGCCCGCTCCAGAACACTCACGGGAGCGCTGCGGTGACTCAGCCCGACGACGAGAAGACTCATGCCGGCATCACGGCGGGAACGTCCCCGTCAGTCCCTTTGCCACGACGGCTTCCGCCACTGCCACCACTGTCGCCGTCACTGCCGGCCTGGCCCTTGGCCGCGACGACCGCCGGAGCGGAGTCGGCGGCAGCGGCGGCGAGGGCATCGGCTTCCTCGCCGGCCTTGCGCTGCTCATGGAAAGCCAGGATCTGCAGCTCGATGGAGAGATCGACCTTGCGTACGTCGACACCGTCCGGAACGGTCAGCACGGTGGGCGCGAAGTTCAGAATGGACGTGACTCCGGCGGCGACGAGCCGATCGCACACGGGCTGAGCGGCACCGGCGGGGGTGGCGATAACGCCAATGGACACGCCGTTGTCCGCGATGATCCTTTCCAGATCATCCGAGTGCTGCACCGGAATACCCGCCACGGGCTTTCCCGCCATCGCGGGATCGGCGTCGATCAGGGCGGCCACCCGGAATCCACGGGAGGCGAAGCCGCCGTAGTTCGCGAGGGCGGCGCCGAGATTACCGATACCGACGATCACTACCGGCCAGTCCTGGGTCAGCCCCAGCTCACGCGAGATCTGATAGACGAGATACTCGACGTCGTACCCCACACCACGCGTCCCATAGGAGCCGAGGTAGGAGAAGTCCTTGCGCAGCTTCGCGGAGTTCACGCCCGCGGCGGCGGCCAGTTCCTCGGAGGAGACCGTGGGTACCGAGCGCTCCGACAGCCCGGTCAGGGCACGCAGATACAGCGGAAGCCTGGCGACGGTGGCCTCGGGAATCCCTCGGCTGCGGGTCGCCGGTCGGTGAGTTCGGCCAGTTGCCACGGTGCTCCTGCGGGTAGCGCGGGGCTGCAGGCGGTCACACGTACCTAGACCGCCCCGTCGAATGCAGGCTATGTCTTTGTGAACGCGTGCACAAAGATGGTGTCCGATTTGCCCGGCCAACGTGACCGGGGTCACGCACCCCCGGCGCACGCGTATGGAACCGGCGCACAAGCACCGTCGTCCCTCGCCGTCACAGGCACCGTTCGGGGGCAAAACCGCACACACTCCTCATGAATCCCGCCCCCGAGATCTGAACCGCCCTCGATCCTAAGCGACTTTCCGGACCACCTGGACTGCTCAGTCAGTACTTGGTCAGAACTCGACCACTCGGTAATCGACCGGGAATCTATGTGAGGGCTTTGCGAAGACGTTCTTCGTTGACGCGCCAGAACGTGTGCTGGGCCCCGTCGATGAGCACGACGGGGATCTGTTCCCAGTACTGACGGTGGAGTTCCTCGTCCTGAGTGATGTCCTTCTGCTCCCAGGACACCCCAAGATCGGCACACACCTTCTCGACAACTCCCTGTGCGTCATCACACAAATGACAACCGGGCTTCCGGATGAGAGTGACGAGCCGAGGCTGCTGGGACTCAGGGGAAGCGGGGGACCCACTGCGCCGAAAGAGGGGACTCATGAACCCATTGTCCCGCTTGTTTAACTGCGCGGTCGCGGAGAGTTCACAGCCTCCAAACCTCTCGACTCCGGAAGCACCGAACAGACTGGCTATGCTCACGTCATGGCCGCTCTCGGATGGCTCACTCCCCGTAGGCGCTCCGCCACCGCGCGGAGCGTGTTGGCAGGCGAGGCCTCGGCGGAGGCAGCGCGCAAATCCTCCCAGGAGCTGGAGGAACTCACCCCTGCCCCGGCCCCGCCGGGCACCGAGGAGGAGCCGGCGTTCCCGGTCCTCGGTGACGACAGGGCCGCCGCGTTCTTCGACCTCGACAACACGGTCATGCAGGGCGCCGCGATCTTCCACTTCGGCCGGGGCCTCTACAAGCGGAAGTTCTTCGAGACCCGAGACCTCTACCGATTCGCCTGGCAGCAGGCGTGGTTCAGACTGGCCGGCGTAGAAGACCCGGAGCACATGCAAGACGCACGGGACTCAGCTCTCTCGATCGTCAAGGGCCACAGGGTCGCCGAACTGATGTCGATCGGCGAGGAGATCTACGACGAGTACATGGCCGAACGCATCTGGCCAGGCACTCGCGCCTTGGCGCAAGCGCACCTGGACGCAGGCCAAAAGGTCTGGCTGGTAACGGCAGCCCCGGTCGAAATCGCGACAGTGATCGCCCGCCGCCTGGGCCTGACGGGCGCGCTGGGCACGGTCGCGGAGTCGGTGGACGGCGTATACACGGGCAAGCTGGTGGGAGAACCCCTGCACGGCCCGGCGAAGGCGGAAGCGGTACGAGCCCTGTCGACGGCGGAAGGCCTGGACCTTTCCCGCTGCGCGGCGTACAGCGACTCCCACAACGACATCCCGATGCTGTCCCTGGTGGGCCACCCCTACGCGATCAACCCGGACGCCAAACTCCGCAAACACGCCCGCCAACTGGACTGGCGCCTACGGGACTACCGCACGGGCCGCAAGGCAGCAAAGGTAGGAATCCCGGCCGCGGCCGGGGTAGGCGCAGTAGCGGGCGGCACAGCAGCGGCCATCGCCCTGCACCGCCGCCGCCGCTGACCACCCCGATTCTTCGCCCCCGCCGCCCCTACCCATACCCATCCTCGGGGGCTGCGCCCCCGAACCCCCGCTCCGGCCCTGAACGGGCCCTGTCCTCAAACGCCGGACGGGCTAAAAGATCAAGCACCGGCCGGCACCACCCAGCCCGTCCGGCGTTTGAGGACAAGGGGGTTCGGGGGCGGAGCCCCCGAGGATGGGACGGGTAGGGGCGGCGGGGGCGAAGAAAGCCCCCGCGCGCCCGGCGGCGGCTACCGCTGGCGCCCCCGCTTCGCCTCCATCGCCGCCCTCCCCTCCGCCCCCTTCTTCTTCCAGTCCTTGCGGATCTCCGCCCGCAACCGCGCATCGGTCTTGGCGACGATGTACTGGTTCTCCCGCAGCAGCTTGCGGTAGCTGTCCAGGCGCCGGTGAGCCAGCACGCCGGAGTCGACCGCGTCCAGCACCGCGCACCCCGGCTCCGCCGTGTGGGCGCAGTCCTGGAAGCGGCAGTCGACGGCCAGTTCCTCGATCTCGGCGAAGACCTGCCCGACACCGGTACCGGCGTCCCAGAGGCCGACGCCACGCAGCCCCGGTGTGTCGATGAGGACGCCCCCGCCGGGCAGGGCGAGCAGGTTGCGGGTGGTTGTGGTGTGCCGGCCCTTGCCGTCGGCGTCACGGGTGGCCTGGACCTCCATGACGTCCACGCCGAGCAGCGCGTTCGCGAGCGTCGACTTGCCCGCACCGGACTGCCCGAGCAGCACGGCCGTACCGTCGGAGACGACCGCCGCGAGGACGTCGACGCCGTCCCCGTTGGTGGAGCTGACGGTGAGCACCGGCACCCCGGGGGCGGTGGCCTCCACGTCCTGGACGAGGTAGGAGAGCGTCGTCGCGTCCGGTACCAGGTCGGCCTTGGTGAGGACCACGACCGGCTGCGCGCCCGATTCCCAGGCCAGCGCCAGGAACCGTTCGACACGGCCGAGGTCGAGTTCGACGGCCAGCGACACGGCGACGATCGCGTGGTCGACGTTGGCCGCGAGGATCTGGCCCTCGGACCGCTTGGAGGAGGTGGACCGTACGAACGCGCTCCGGCGCGGCAGATACGTACGGACGTAACGCGGGTCGCCGGCCGGTTCGACCACGGCCCAGTCGCCCGTGCAGATGACCCGCATCGGATCGGTGGGCGTGACGAACGCGGTGTCGGCGCGCAGCACACCGCCGGCGGTGGCGACGTCGCACTGGCCGCGGTCGACGCGGATCACGCGGCCGACGAGCAGCCCTTCGGCGGCGTACGGGGCGAATTCGGCTGCCCATGCGTCGTCCCAGCCGTACGGGGCGAGCGCGTGTGAGGAAAGGGAAGTCAAGGGAGACCCTTCACAAGGGTGGCCCCGGCGCGCGCACTCGGGCGCGAAGGAAAGTGGAGGTCAGCCGGTGGCCACGGAGGTGGACTTGATGCACTTCTGGATGCGGGCAGCGCCCATCTCAAAGACAGCCATCGGGTCACACCTCCTGGTCCTGTTCAGCGTCCTGCTCAGCCGATGTCGGCGGCCGATCGGCCGCCGGCGGAACAACAGAAACCCTAGCCCCGAGTCCTGGAGGGAAGCCAACTCTTTTTCTGCTTCTGCCTCAACGCCGTCGAGCCCCCGCCGTCAGCGTCATCGTCACTGTCATCCGATGATCTCTGTCCAGAGGGCCTCGATGGCCGCGTCTGCCGGCGGGACGCCCTCCGTCTGGGCCGACAGGAGTCTGCCCGTGGCTTCCAGGTGGGCCCGCATGTCGTCGTGGGCCGTCTTCCCGTCGCCTGCCGCGATCGCGTCGAGCACCGGGCGGTGTTCCGCGGCGACGGCGGGCAGGGAGCGGGCCGCCTTGGTGGTGCCGGGGCCGATGAGGCGGGTCCGCTCGCGGAGGTCGCGGACCACGGCGGCGGCCTGGCTGTTGCCCGCCGCGGTGAGGATCGTGTCGTGGAAGGCCTGGTCGTGGGCCCAGAAGGCGGGTTCGTCCGATGCGGCCGCCGCCTTCTCCATGGCGGTCATCGTCTCCCGGAGCCGCGCCGTCACCTCCGGGTCACGGCGGGCGGCGACCCGGGCCGCGGCCGGTGGTTCCAGGGCGATGCGGATGGCGAAGATCTCGACGATCTGCCGGGCGGAGGGCACGGTGACACGGAAGCCCCGGTTGCGTTCGAAGGCGACCAGCCCGGCGGCCTCCAGCTTCAGCAGTCCGTCGCGTACCGGTGAGCGGGAGATGCCCAGCGCCTCGGCCAGTTGGTACACGGAGTACAGCTCGTCCGCGCGCAGTTCGCCGCGGCGCACCATCTGCTGCACCTTCTCCATGACCTCTTCGGTGAGCGTACGGCGGGTGCCGATCCGTTCCTCGGTGCGCAGGGCGTCGGGCATGGCGCCATCGTACGGGAGCAGACACCGGCGATCGGTCACAGGTAACATGTTACGTGTGACTCAATCGTGGCTCTCGATGCCCTCCCATCCCACCGGCGCCGCACTGCGTCGCCGCCTGTTGCGTGCCGGGCTCCACGACGTCCGCGTCGACGACACCACCCGCGCCGCCTACTCCTCCGACGCCTCCCTCTACCGTGTGCTCCCCGCCGCCGTCGCCTTCCCCCGCGACGCCGCCGAGGTCGCCGCCGCAGTCCGTGCCTCCCGCCTCCTCGGGCTCGGCGTCACCGCCCGTGGCGCCGGCACCTCCGTCGCGGGCAACGCCATCGGCCCCGGACTCGTGCTGGACTTCTCCCGCCATCTCGACGCGGTCCTCGCCGTCGACCCCGAGGCCCGTACGGCCCGTGTCCAACCCGGCGTGGTGCACGCGTCGTTGCAGCGCGCCGCCGCCCCGTACGGGCTGCGTTTCGGCCCCGACCCCTCCACCCACACCCGCTGCACCATCGGCGGAATGATCGGCAACGACGCCTGCGGTTCGCGGGCCCTCGGCTACGGCCGCACCACGGAGAACACCGAGGCCCTCACCCTGGTCACCGGCACCGGCGAAGTGCTGCGTACCAGCCGTCTGGAGACCCCGTACACCGCCGACGGCTGCCCCACCCAGCAGCGCGAACTCAAGGCGCTCGTCGCCCGCTCCCTGGAGCCGATCCGCACCGAACTCGGCCGTTTCCACCGGCAGATATCCGGCTATCCCCTGCACCAGCTCCTCCCCGAGAACGGCTTCGACCTCACCCGCATGCTGGTCGGCAGTGAAGGCACCCTCGGCATCGTCACCGAGGCGACCGTGCGGCTGGTCCGTGACCCCGCCCACCGTGTGCTGGTGGCGCTCGGCTATCCCGACATCGCCACCGCCGGTGAGGCCACCGCCCTCGTCCTGCCGTACCGGCCGATCGCCTGCGAAGGGCTCGACTCGCGCATCGTGGACGTGGTCCGCGAGCGCAAGGGGGCCATCGCCGTCCCTGATCTGCCGCGCGGCGCCGCCTGGCTGTTCGTCGAACTCGCCGGGGACGAACGCGCCGAACTCCTCGACCGCGCCGCGAAGTTGGCGGCCGGAGCCGACGCGCTGGAGCACCGCGTCGTCGCCGATCCCGCCGAGCAGGCCGCGCTCTGGCGGATCCGCGAGGACGGCGGGGGGCTGGTGGGCCGCGCACCGTCGGGGCGTCCCGCCTGGGCGGGGTGGGAGGACGCCGCCGTACCGCCCGCCCAACTCGGCGGCTATCTGCGGGCCTTCGACACCCTGCTGGCCGAACACGGCCTGACCGCCATGCCGTTCGGCCATTTCGGCGAGGGCTGCATCCACGTACGGCTGGACTTCCCGTTCGACCGTCCCGACGGCACGGCCGCATTCCGGCGTTTCCTCATCGAAGCCGCCGATCTGGTCGCCGCGCACGGTGGCACCCTGTCCGGCGAGCACGGCGACGGCCGGGCCCGCAGCGAGCTGCTGCCGCGTGTGTACTCGCGGCGCGTGCTCGACCTCTTCGCCGAGGTCAAGTCGGTGTTCGACCCGGACGGCATCCTCAACCCGGGGGTGCTCGTCGACCCCCGCCCGCTCGACGCGGACCTGCGTGTGCCGACGGCCCGGCCGCCCGCGCAGCCGCTCGCCCTGCTCTACCCCGCCGACGACGGCGACTTCTCCGCGGCCGTGCACCGCTGCACCGGCGTCGGCAAGTGCCGCTCCGTCGCACAGGGTCCTGGCACGGTGATGTGCCCCTCGTACGCCGCGACCCGCGAGGAGAAGGACTCCACCCGGGGCCGGGCCCATGTGCTCCAGGAAATGCTCAACGGCGAACTGGTCGGCGGCTGGAGCGCGCCCGCCGTGGCCGAGGCGCTGGACCTGTGCCTCGGGTGCAAGGGCTGCGCCTCCGACTGCCCGACCGGCATCGACATGGCCGCGTACAAGGCCGAGGCCCTGCACCAGAAGTACCGTGGCCGCCCGCGGCCCCGCTCCCACTACACCCTGGGCCGCCTCCCGATGTGGGCCAAGCTCGCCTCCCGGGCACCCCGCCTGATCAACCTGCTCCTACGCACACCGGGCCTGCGACAGCTCGCGCTGTTCGGCGCCGGTGTCGACGCCCGCCGCGGTGTCCCGCCGTTCGCCCGTATCACCGCCCGGAAGAACCTTGCGGATACGACGACCACTGAGCAGGTCGGGCGAAGTCCGCTACGGTTCGGCAGCGCCCCAAAGGGGCGCGGGGAACTGCGCGACCAGCCACAACGGCGCCGCAGCCAACCGACGACACCTCACGGCACTTCAACGAGAGCGCTGGACGGCCGTCCAGTCATCCTCTTCCTCGACAGCTTCACCGAACACTTCGCCCCCGACGTCGCCGAAGACATCCTCGCCGTACTCGTCGACGCCGGCTACAGCCCCACCCTCACCGGCGAAGAGGTCTGCTGCGGCCTGACCTGGATCTCCACCGGTCAGCTGGACGAGGCCCGCCGCCGTCTCACCCGCTCGGTCGCCGCCCTGGACGAGGCCGCCCGCGCGGGCATACCCATCGTGGGCATCGAACCCTCCTGCACCGCCGCGCTCCGGCACGACGCGGTCGAACTGCTCGGCACGGACGCCGCCCGCCGGGTGGCCGCGGCGACCCGCACCCTCGCCGAACTGCTCGCCTCGGACGGCGACTGGACCCCGCCCGACCTCACCGGCGTGGAGGTGGTCGCCCAGCCGCACTGCCACCAGCACGCCGTCGGTGGCTGGGACGCCGAGGCCCGGCTGCTCGCCGACGCGGGCGCACGGGTGCGACGGGTCGGCGGCTGCTGCGGGCTCGCCGGGAACTTCGGCGTCGAACGTGGCCACTACGAGGTGTCGGTGACGGTCGCCGAACAGCAGCTGCTGCCCGCGCTGGACGAGGCCGGCCCGGACGCGGTGTTCCTGGCCGACGGCTTCTCCTGCCGTACCCAGGCCGCCGACCTGCGCGACCGCACCGGACTCCACCTGGCCCAGCTGCTGCGTCGCGCCGCCCGTGGTGACCTGGGCGGTTCGGGACGCGACGGCGCGGCATAAGGATCGCTGATGGTCACCTGCGACAACCGTGTGCTGGATCCCCTGTCCCGGCCGGTGCGGCACGGCAATCATGAAAGGCCTCGCCGAAACGCCTGAGGAGCGTGCAACCTTGCCGAACGACACTTTCGACCTCATGGACGAATGGGGCCCGGAGAAGGTGGTCTGCGTCTCCGACCGCCGGACCGGGATGCGGGGAGTCCTGGTCCTCGACAACACCGCCCGTGGCATGGGCAAGGGCGGCACGCGGATGAGTGCCGGCCTGAGCGTGCTGGAAGTCGCGCGGCTGGCCCGGGCCATGACCTGGAAGTGGGCCGCGGTCGACCTCTTTCATGGCGGAGCGAAGGCGGGCATCCTCGGCGACCCGAACTCCCCGGACAAGGAGCGCATCCTGCGTGCCTTCGCCCGCGCCCTGTCCAACGAGGTGCCCAGCGAGTACGTCTTCGGCCTGGACATGGGCCTCACCGAGACCGACGCGGCGATCTTCGTGGACGAGCTGGGCGACCGCGGCGCCGCCGTCGGTCTGCCGCGCGCTCTCGGCGGCCTGCCCTACGACGAGCTGGGGGTCACGGGCTACGGCGTCGCCGAGGCCGCCGACGCCGCCGCGCAGAGCATCGGGCTGCCCCTCGCCGGCGCGCGCGTCGCACTCCAGGGCTTCGGCGCCGTCGGTCTGGCCACCGCGCGCCGGCTGGCCGAGCTGGGGGCCGTCGTGGTCGCCGCGTCCACCGCCCGGGGCGCCGTGCTCGACCCCGACGGGCTGGACGTCCCCCGGCTGGCGGAGCTGCGCGCCACCCACGGCGACGACTGCGTGCGGGAGTACGGCGGTACCGTCGACACCGACGCCGTCCTCACCGCCGACGCCGACATCCTCATTCCGGCCGCGCGTGAGGACGTCATCGACAAGGACCTGGCCGGCACGACCTCCGTACGCCTCGTCGTCGAGGGCGCCAACCTGCCCACCACCCCGGCCGCGCGCGATGTGCTGCACCAGCGCGGCATCGCCGTGGTGCCCGACTTCATCGCCAACGCGGGCGGTATCGTCGCCGCCGCGCACTCCATGGACGCCCGCTACTCGCCCTTCACCGTCGACCCCGCCGACGTCTTCCCCATGATCTCCGCCAAGATGCGCGCCAACACGGCGACCGTGCTGGCCGAGAGCGCCCGGCACGACGTACCGCCGCACCACGCCGCCCAGCTGCTCGCCCAGGAGCGGGTGCGTGAGGCGATGCGGTTGCGCGGTCAGTACAACCCCGGAAGGTTCGGAGGGTGAAGTCCATGCGGTTCGTCGATTCCACCGAGCTGCGCGCCGGCTTCGCGGCGCGCCTGTCCACGCTCTACGGGACGGAGGTACCGGCGTACACCACGCTGGTCGATGTCTCGCACGAGGTGAACCAGCGGGTCATGCGCCGTGACCCCGAGGCCGCCCAGCGGCTGGGCACCATCGAGCGTGTCACCGCCGAGCGGCACGGCGCCATCCGCGTCGGCAGCCCCGCCGAACTGGCCCAGGTGGCACGGATCTTCGGCGCGCTGGGCATGCGCCCCACCGGCTTCTACGACCTGCGCGACGCCCGCCCCCGGCCGATCCCGGTGATCTCCACCGCCTTCCGCCCGACCGACCGGGCCGAGCTGGCCCGTAACCCCTTCCGCGTCTTCACCTCGATGCTGGTGCCCGAGGACGGCCGGTTCTTCGACGCCGACCTCGCACAGAGGCTGCGTACGTTCATCGGCGGCCGCCGCCTCTTCGGCGACGAACTCCTCACCCTCGCCGACCACGCCGAGGCCGAGGGCGGCCTGAAGGAGACCGACGCCGAGCGTTTCCTCACCCTCGCCACCGCTGCGTTCGCGCTGTCCCCGGAGCCGGTGGACCGGGCCTGGTACGGCGAACTGGAGCGCGTCTCCGACGTCGCCGCCGACATCGGCGGTGTCACCTCGACCCACATCAACCACCTCACCCCGCGCGTGCTGGACATCGACGACCTGTACGCCGACATGAGCAGCCGCGGCATCGCGATGATCGACCGCATCCAGGGCCCGCCGCACTGGGAGGGCCCGGACGTGCTGCTGCGCCAGACGTCGTTCCGCGCCCTGTCGGAGCCGCGCCGCTTCCGCGAGCCGGACGGCAGCGTCCGCGACGGCGAACTGCGGGTGCGCTTCGGCGAGGTCGAGGCGCGCGGCATCGCGCTCACCCCGGCCGGCCGTGACCTGTACGACCGGCTGGTGGCCACCGTGGACGAGCGGAGCGCCGCCCGGCCGGCCGACGACCGCCAGGACGTCGCCGCCGAGGTGTGGCGCGAGGGGATGCCGCGCACGGAACGCGAACTCGCAGAGCGGGAGCTGGCGTTCTTCACGTACCGCGTCCGCGAGGACCGCCCGCCCGGCCCGCCGCCGGCCACCGCGTCCACCGCCGACCTGATCACGGGCGGCTGGGTGGAGGCGGAGCCCATCGTCTACGAGGACTTCCTGCCCCGCTCGGCCGCCGGCATCTTCGCCTCCAACCTCAGCGGCGCCGGCCACCTGGACACCGACGAGGGCGGCGCCGAACGCGACCTGGCCTGGCTCTCCGGAGCCGTCGACCGCGAGATCCACGTACCCGAGGAGCTGTACCGGGCGGAGAGCGAGGCATCGCTGGCGACAGCGCTCACCGAACTCGGCGCCTCGCCCCAGCCCGCCTCGCCCGCGTAGGGAGTGCTCATGAGCGGGGTCGGGTCGGTCCCCGGGCCCGGCAAAGCCGACGTCCGCCGCGCCCACGCCCCCGAACCGCAGCGCGGACGCGGCGGAAGTCCTTGCGCGCACCGGCATCCGGCGTGGCGGTGCTGCCCGGGGCGAGTCGCGTCCGCCCGGCGAGCGGGGGCTGCGTGGACGACGGCACCTGGGCGGACGGTACTTGCCCGGCGAGGGAGAGCTGACCCGCAGGTCAGCAGGTCACGCCGGCGCCGACGTCGCCGTGATGCCGATGCCGTTGGCGGCGACCTCGCGGGCGGAGGTGCGCAGTGCGGTCAGCATGGTGTGCCACACCCCGTCGGTGGCGCCCGGTGAGCGCAGGGCCACCACCTGGCGGTAGGCGTCCGGGTGGGCGAGGGGGGTGCAGGTGACCCCGGGGACGGGCGCGTAGCCCAGCGCCGGTACCACGGCCACGCCGAGACCGGCGGCTACCAGGCCCCGTAGTACGGCGTAGTTGTTGCTGCGGTACGCCACCAGCGGCTCGAAGCCCGCCGCCGCGCACAGCCTGCGCAGCATCGAGGCGGCTGACGTGCCGGGACGGGTGGTGATCCACGTTTCCTTGGCCAGCAGCTCGATCGACGGCCCGTCGCCGTCGCTGTCGCCGATCAGGGGGTGGTCGGCCGGGGTGAGCAGCAGCAGGTCCTCGGTGAGAAGCCGCTCCGCGCACAGGCCCTTCGGCCAGCGCCGGGGGACCAGTCCGTAGTGGTAGACCAGCACGACGTCCAGCTCGTGGCTCTCCATCATCGGCAGCAGCTCGGCGGGCTCCCCCTCGTCGAGCTGCACGTCGACCTGCGGGTGGTCGGCGGTGAACGCCGACAGCGCGCGGGGCAGCAGATGTTCGCTCGCGGTCGGGAAGCTGCCCAGCCGCAGCCGGCCCACCACGCCGTCGAGCAGCAGCGCGACATCGTCCTCCAGGGCCCGCAGGCTGCCGAGCGCCTCCAGGGAGCGCCGGGCGATGAACTCGGCCGTCGGTGTCGGCCGGACGCCGTGCGCGCCCCGTTCGAAGAGAGGGGCGCGCACCTGCCGTTCGAGCGCGGACATCTGCTGGGAGACGGCCGAGCCGGTGTAGCCGAGCTGACGGGCCGCGTCGGCGAAGGAGCCGGTGCGCAGGACCGCCTGCAGGGTGTGCAGATGGATGGGATTGAGCATAAGGAACACTAACCTCCGGCTCTCACCGGACCCTCTCGTATACGCGTGTATATCGAGCGTGAATCCGGCACCCGTTATCCGTTCGACGCTTGGTTAACCGGTGCTTCACCTGCCGAAACACAGGCGGAACGGGGGCGCCGGGCGGGACTTCCCGAGCTATTTCCTGTGCCCCGCAAGCATTTTCACCGCTCCGCCGAGTCCATCACGCCGAGCCCAAGCATCACTTATCGCAGCGTAATTCTTCCTGCGTCTTGAGCCACTTCCTGAAGAGTTAATCATTCGGGCAGTGTGACTCGCCAGAGATCAGTCGCGGTGATCGCGGCGGAACCGATGACGGGCAGGACACACGATGTCGCAGCGGCACCGACGCGACGGACGGCCGGACCACCCCTCGGCGCTCCCCGGGGCGACACCGGACAGGCCGACGCACTTCGCTGGACCGCCGCACAGCCCTGCCACCCCTGCCACCCCTGCCACCAGGCATGCGATGCTCAGACTCACCCCGGCCCCCGCACCGGCAGGCAACCGGGCCGCCGCCCCCGGTGGCACTCCCGACCGGCCGTCCGCCACACCCCGACGCCGGTGGGCGGCCCGGCAGCCGACCGGACACCCACCGCAACACCCCACCGCACGAACCGGAGGAACTCGTGACCACGACAGCACGCCATGTGCCGCCCGACGCGGCCGACGTCGTCATCATCGGCGGCGGCATCATGGGGCTCAGCGCCGCCTACCATCTCGCGGCGGCGGGCGTCGAACGGGTCGTACTCGTGGAGCGCGGCGCTCTCGGCGAGGGCTCGACCTGCAAGGCGGCCGGCGGGGTCAGGGCGCTGTTCTCCGACGAGATCAACATCAAGCTCGGCCTGCACAGCCTGGAGACCTTCGAGCGCTTCGGCACCGAGTTCGAGCAGGAGATCGACCTCCACCAGGTCGGCTACCTCTTCCTCCTCGACGACGAGAAGGACCTGGACACCTTCGCCAGGAACGCCGAGCTGCAGAACGCCCTCGGCGTGCCGAGCCGCGTCATCGACGTCGCCGAGGCCAAGCGACTCTCCCCGCTCATCGACACCGAGGGCCTGGTCGGCGCGCTGTACTCGCCCCGTGACGGCCACTGCACCCCGGAGTCGGTGGTGCTCGGTTACGCCGGCGCCGCCCGCCGCGCCGGCGCCCGGATCGTCACCGGGTGCGCGGCCACCGGGATCGACGTCGAGGGCGGGGAGATCACCGCCGTACACACCGAGCACGGCACCATCCGCACCGCCAGCGTCATCTGTACCGTCGGCGCCTGGGCCAAGGAGGTCGGCGCCTGGGCGGGGGTGACGCTGCCGGTGGAGCCGCTGCGCCGGCAGATCGTGATCACCGAACCGGTGCCGGGGCTGGCCTCCGACACCCCGTTCACCATCGACTTCTCCACCTCGTTCTACTTCCACAACGAGGGCAAGGGCCTGCTCATGGGCATGCCCGACCCCGTCGACTCCTGGGGGTTCGACCAGACCCGCGATCCGGAGTGGCTCGCCGACCTCGCCGAGGTGCTGGAGCGGCGCGTCCCCGCCCTCGGTGACGTCGGCATCGCGAGCGGCTGGGCGGGCCTGTACGAGATGACGCCCGACCACAACGCGCTGATCGGGCGCTCGGCTCAGGTGCCCGGTTTCCTGTACGCGACGGGCTTCTCCGGGCACGGGTTCCTCATGGGCCCCGCGGTCGGTGAGGTGCTGCGCGACCTCTACACCGGCGCGACCCCCCTCGTGGACGTCAGCGCGCTGAGCGCGGACCGGTTCACGAACGCGGACATACGGCGCGAACTCAACATCGTCTAGACGGTCCAGACCCTGTCCGGCACAACCCGTGAGGAAGCTGATCCACCCATGACCCGAACCCACATCCCCGGCCCCGACCTCCTCGGCGCGCAGGCACTGGAGGCCGCCCGCAGCTGCGGTGTCGACGTGGCCGCCGTCGCCGGCGACGCCCCGCACCGCTCGCCGGTCAACGGCGGTTCGCTGGGCGGCGTCGCGTGGAGCGAGCCCGCCGGCCTCGACGAGGTGGTGGCCCGGTCCCAGGAGGCGTTCCTGGCCTGGCGCAAGGTACCCGCCCCGGCGCGCGGCGCCGTGGTCAAGCGCCTGGGTGAACTGCTCACCGCGCACAAGGCCGACCTCGGCGAACTGATCAGCCTGGAAGCCGGGAAGATCACCTCCGAGGCGCTGGGCGAGGTGCAGGAGATGATCGACATCTGCGACTTCGCGGTCGGTCTCTCCCGCCAGCTCTACGGTCGTACGGCCGTCTCCGAGCGGCCCGGGCACCGGCTGATGGAGACCTGGCACCCGCTGGGCGTGGTGGGTGTCATCAGCGCCTTCAACTTCCCGGCGGCGGTGTGGGCATGGAACACCGCCATCGCGCTGGTCTGCGGCGACACGGTGGTGTGGAAGCCGTCCGAGCAGACGCCGCTGACCGCGTGGGCGAGTGCCGCGCTGCTCGACCGGGCGCTGACGGAGGCGGGCGCGCCCCGCGAGGTCAGCCAGGTCGTGGTCGGTGGCCCGGCGGTGGGTGAGGCCCTGGTCGACCACCGGGACGTGGCGCTGGTCAGTGCCACCGGCTCGACCCGGATGGGCCGCGCCGTCGGCCCCCGGGTGGCGAACCGCTTCGGCCGCTCGCTGCTGGAACTGGGCGGCAACAACGCCGGCATCGTCGCGCCCTCGGCGGATCTGGACCTCGCCCTGCGCGGCATCGTGTTCAGCGCGGCGGGCACGGCCGGTCAGCGCTGCACCACGATGCGCCGCGTCATCGCCCACCGCAGCATCGCCGACGACCTCACCGAGCGCCTGGTCGAGGCGTACGCTCGACTGCCCATCGGCAATCCGATGGTCGCGGGGACCCTGGTGGGCCCGCTGGTGAACCGGATCGCGTACGAGGCGATGGCGGCGGCGGTCAAGCAGGCCACGGCCGAGGGCGGCACGGTCGTCGCGGGCGGCGGCCGCGAACTGGCGGACGAGGCCCCGGACGCGTACTACGTCCAGCCGGCCATCGTGCGCATGCCCGCCCAGACGGACGTCGTCCGCGCCGAGACGTTCGCCCCGCTCCTCTACGTGCTGACCTACGACGACCTCGACGAGGCCATCGCGCTCAACAACGACGTCCCGCAGGGTCTGTCCTCGTCGCTCTTCACCCGCGACCAGGCGGAGGCGGAGATCTTCGTCTCCGACGAGGGCTCGGACTGCGGCATCGTCAACGTCAACATCGGCACCTCGGGTGCCGAGATCGGCGGCGCCTTCGGCGGCGAGAAGGAGACGGGCGGCGGCCGCGAGTCCGGCTCCGACGCCTGGCGCGGCAGCAACGGCCGCGTGTACTGCGCGCCCAGGTCGGCG
>NZ_JBSFDA010000182.1:0-19774 GCF_053593675.1 Streptomyces sp. NPDC002156
CTCATCAAGAGCGGACGTACCGAGGACGAGGCGGCCTCCCGTCTGGTGGCCGCACTGCGCGGCGCCCTCATCGGCTGGTCCACGGCACCGGACCGCAGGGACGAATGAGATCGGCACCGCTGTTTGTTCAGAACGCCTGGAGCAGGAAGCCGGCCTGCTCTCGACCCCATGGCTACCCGAAGGAGCCGCTGGCCGAAGACCTGGCCCGGCGTTGACGCAGTCAGCGGAGCCTCCGGCACACCGGCTACGAGGTCGCCCGGGAGCGCGTCAAGCGCCGAGGCCGCAGCGTTCGCCCGGCGCGACGTCAGCCGATGCCGGCCCGTTCCTGTCGCTCCGCTCAGCCACGGGCGCTTCCAGAGCGGCGCTCGTACGGCTGCGGCCAAGTGTCCGCACCGCACAACCGCTGATCGACGTCCGCCTCGTCGGCGGACGCCGCCTCGCCCCGCTGTACGCGCTCAGCGAGGATGACCTCCTTCACCGGTGTGTCCAGGACGGCGGCGGCCGGCTGTGTGGAGTTCAGCGGTTGAAGGACCGTGTACGCCTTGTCCGTCTCACCCACCAGCGGTTCGACGGTCGCACCGGACCTGGTGCAGTACGCCGGTTGCGCTCCCCACAGGGTCGGGCCAAGCGTCATGGTGTCGCCGGACAGCGTGATGTCGGCGGCCAGGTGGTGGCCCCCGTACTGGGTGGCTCTTCTCTGCCGCACGCCGGCACAGCCGTGGGATCGTCGAGGATCCGCTCGCGGCCTGCCTGAACGGCCCCGTGGAGCGTGGCGACGGCACCGAGGACGCCGACGGAGACGATGAACCCCACCCCCGGGATTTCGGTGCGGCGTCCGGTGAGGCGGGCGTCGATGCCGGGGTCAGCCACGGCGCCCAGTCGGCGAGATAGCCGCCGAGGATGGCCTCACCGGCGTCGGCGGCGCTGGCGACGGCCAGAAGTGCGGCGCCCAGTGCATGGCCGGCGCCGTCGAGGGCCGCGATCGCGCGAGGATCTCCGGCCCGCAGGCGTCGGTCCAGTTCGGTTCGGGCGGTGGCGGTGGCGGTGGCGGTGCCCTGGCCCGGGATCGGCGGATCCATTCCGGCGGCGGCGGTCAGGGCGTGGAGGCCGAGGTGGGTGGGTCGCCAAGGTGACCGGCTACAAGAAGTAGCCCGCCAGGATCAGTCCTCCACCCCAGGACGCCCACGACGGCGCCGAGCCTTCCGCAGCAGCCGGGCTCGACGCCCCGGTGTCGCCACATCCACCTGGCCGTCAAGAGACATGCACCTTGATCGACGGACGTATCGGCTCGCGTCAGTGGTGAGGTTCGAGCCCTCGCCGGCCTACTCCGGTCCTGCCATGCGGTGAACGTCGGCCGAGACCGCATCCTCAGTGGAGGAGATGTCGTCGAGCAGGCGATCCACGTCGACTCCAAGCAACCGCAGGACGGCTTGGACCTGCGTGACGACGTCGATCTCGGGCCGGAAGAACGACTGGAGCTCGAGGCCGTCGATCACCCCGATCACCATGAGCGCGGCCGTCGCGGGGTCGATGCCGTCCGGCAGCCGTCCGGCGTCCTCGACCTCGGTGAACGCCCGCACACCGGTCTGCCCCAGATTGCGGTACCGGTCCCGGAAGAACTCGTGAGCGAGGTGGTCCGGGGCCGTGGCCTCGGCCGACAGGCGGATGTAGAGCTCCCGCAGACCGGACACCCGCCGGTTCTCCCAGAGCCCGGAGAGCATCAGACGAAAGCCCGCGTCGGCGTCGAGCTCCTCGTAGGACTGTCCGCCCGGCCGGTCGCGGCGGCGGAGCAGTTCGAGGAGGAGTTCGTCCTTGCTGCCGATGTGGTGCACCAGCGCGGTCGGGCTCAGTCCGACGATCGAGGCGAGCTCCCGGATCGTCACCGCGTCCCAGCCTCGTTGGGTGATGAGCTCGAGCGCGGCATCGAGCACTTCCTCTCGCTTCGCCGCCCCCTTCGCGTACTTCCGGCCCGGTGGCATGGCCACACCCTAACCCTTGCCCCAGAAAATAGAACACCGTACTGTTTTTGGCAGCGGGGTCCTCCGGACCGTCGCAGCGTTGACTTCCGTGGCAGATCGAGAGGGCGGACATGGGACGGCGTACACGCCAGGAGGACGACCGGTACCGCAGGGTCCGGGAGATCGAGACGCTCGATCCCGAGACCGATCACCAGCGGATCGTGGACCTGTTCCGCCAGGACTTCGGTTCCCTGCTGGCGATCCAGATAATCACCGGCAACATGATCACCTTCGCCGCGCCGACCATGTCGAAGGTCCACGAGGTCGCACGCGAGGTGGAGCGCAACACGGAGAAGCGGAGCATCGACACCGCCCTGTTCCACCACGTCGTCCACCAGCACGGCTTCGGACCGGGGCCGGCACGCGTGGCCGGCAAGAAGGTCAACGAGATGCACCGCCGCTACGACATCGTGCAGGAGGACTTCATCGCCGTCGCGGCGGACAACACGCTCACCCCGGTCCGTATCGCCGACAAGTTCGGCTGGCGGAGGGTCACCGACAAGGAACGCGAGGCGTTCCGCATCCAGCAGAGCAAGGAGGCGCGCCTCTTCGGCTCGCACAAGCCGCTGCCGGACTCGCTCGTCGAGGTCGAGGAGTTCTACGAGAAGTACCTCGACGACAACGTGTACTACTACCCCTACAACGAGCAGGTCGCGAAGGCCTTCCTCGCCTGGATGCCCTCTCTCATGCCCCCGGTGATCGGGCGGGTGATCGTCTGGCTCCTGGTCGCGCAGGTGGACCCGCGCCAGCTCAGGGCGTGCGGCCTCAAGCTCCCGGGCAAGGTACGGATGGCGCTGTCGAACGCCATGATGAAGCGGATGGGCTCCAAGCCGCTCCCGGACCCGCAGCCGGGCGAGGAGCACCCGCTGGAGGGGCTGGCCAAGCGCGTGTACCCGAACGGCTGGGACGTCCACAGCCTCGGCCCCGACAAGTACCACGCGAATCCGCACGCCGGGCACCCTGCGATCGCCGCCGATTCCTAGGCCCTGTGGTTCACATCATGCCGACACCCGTACTGCAGCACGCCGGCATCGCGGCGACCGTCGCCGATGCGCGGGAGTACTTCCGGACCGGCGCCACACGTGACCTCGCGTGGCGCTCCGGCCAACTCGCCGCGCTCGCCGCCCTGTTGACGGAGAACCGTCCCGCCATCGAACAAGCCCTGTGGCAGGACCTGCACAAGAACGCGACGGAAGCCCAGCTCACCGAGATCGGAGGCGTGCTCTCGGACATCGCGCACACGCGACGCCATCTCCGGCGCTGGGTCCGGCCCCGGCGGGCACGACTCCCCCTGGGCCTGGCGCCGGCGAGCGCCCGGCTGGTCACCGAACCGCTCGGGGTCGTCCTGATCATCGCCCCGTGGAACTACCCCGTGCAGCTTCTCCTCGCGCCTCTGGTCGGCGCGATCGCCGCCGGCAACGCCGTCGTGCTGAAGCCGAGCGAACTCGCCCCACGCGTCTCGTCGACGGTCGCCGAACTCGTTGCGAAATATCTCGATCCGCGCGCGGTACGGGTCGTGGAGGGCCGAGTCGGCGAGACGACGGAGCTGCTGAGCCAGCGGTTCGACCACATCTTCTACACGGGCAACGGACAGGTCGCCAAAATCGTCCTGCGGGCCGCGGCGGAGCAACTGACGCCGGTGACGCTTGAGTTGGGCGGCAAGAGCCCCGTGTGGTTCGACGACGACGCCCACCTCGCCCAGGTCGCGCGGCGTCTCGCCTGGGGCAAGTTCACCAACGCGGGCCAGACCTGCATCGCCCCGGACTACATCCTGACCACTCCCGACCGGGTCGCACCGCTGACGGAGGCGATCGCCGCCTCCGTGACCGAGATGTGGGGTGAGGACGCCGCGCAGAGCCCCGACTACGGCCGGATCGTCAACGAGCGTCACCACGCCCGTCTCGTGGGCTACCTCGCCGACGGCACCGTCGCGTTCGGCGGCCGGCACGACGCGGCGACCCGCTACCTCGCCCCCACGATCCTGCATCTCGACGGACCGAGCACGGCCGGAGAGGGCCCCGCGGTCATGGAGGAGGAGATCTTCGGTCCCATCCTGCCCATCGTGCCGGTCGCTTCACCGCGTGCCGCTGTCGACCACATCGCGGCGCGTGAGAAACCGTTGGCGCTGTACGTCTTCACCGCGTCGGCGGCGACCCGGGAGCTCTTCGTGGCTGGGACGTCGTCAGGAGGCGTCGGCCTGGACGTCGCCCTCCTCCAGGCCGGCGCCCCGAGCCTCCCCTTCGGCGGCGTCGGCGCCAGCGGCATGGGCGCCTACCACGGCGAGTACTCCGTCACCACCTTCAGCCACCGCAAGCCGGTGCTGCGCAAAGGGTTCGCATTGGACGCGCTGCGCTTCGTACAGCCTCCCTTCACGCCGGCGAAACGCCGGATCGCCGCGAGGAGCGCCGGAGCGTCGTAGCGCAGCACGGCTACGCGGTCAGCAGCAGCGAGTGGGACGAGGGCCTGACCGCGGTCTCCGTGCCGGTCACCAGCCGCTCAGGCGCGGTCATCGCCTCCCTCTAGCTCAGCGGCCCCGGCCAGCGTTTCCCGTACGAGGCGGTCGAGCGATTCGCCACCGACCTCGCGGAAGCGGCCGCGCTCATCTCGTCCCAGGGCTTCAGCCATCCACTCGGCCGGGCCGCTGACCTGCTGCCCGCAGACCTCACACATCGCCTCGTACACCTCTGCGACCGGGTCGACGGACGCCCGCCTCGTCACACTTGGCGACCCTCTGCCGGTGGCACCGTGCTGAGGCGGAGAAGCACGGCGGTGTTCGGGCGGGGCAGGGAGACGGTGAGCTGTCCCTCGGCGGCGTCCCAGGCCGCGGTGGCGTCGGAGGTGGCGGGGTAGAGCAGCGTGGGATGCAGGTGGGCGCCGCGCAGGTGCGAGATCGTGACGGTGCGGGTGCTTTCGTCGGCTCCGTGCCGGTCTCTTGGGCACGGGACTCCCCCTCGCTCACCGGCGGCCGGCTCCCGTCGCCACAGTGCGAGCCAGCTGGCGGCATGGCCTCGCAGGCCCGAGGCGATCCAGGTGTCCTCCCACGAGGGAAGTCCGAGCGGCCAGAACGGCAGGCTGTCGGGGATCTCCGAGCGGACGGTCTTGTAGACGGAGACGGCCGAGCGGACGAGTTCGTACTGCTCCGGGTTCATGCGGTCGAGGAACCCGGACAGGTGGATGCGGCCCGGCAGCGCGCCCGTGAGGGTGAAGGCGATCTCGTCAAGGCTGAAGTGCGGCTGGGGGTAGGCCCACACAGCGGCTTGCTCGGGGGTCGCCGCGGTGGCGGCCGCCGCGGCGATGGGCGGATAGCGCAGGGGGTCCTGCTGGTCGCTGGTGGACTGCACCTGGACGACCGCGAGTTGCGCGTAGTCCATGCGCAGCCCGCCCGACGCGCAGTTCTCCAGGACCAGGCCGGGGTGCCGGTCGAGGAGGGAGCCGAGCCAGTCGATGTGCGCGCGGTGGTGCCCCAACAGGCCGGCGCCCGCGCATTCGGCGCCGTTCTCGGTCCCGGGACCGATGTTGATGTTGTAGTCGAGCTTCAGATAGCCCACCCCCCAGTCGCCCACGAGCCGGTCGACGACCTGGTCGAGGTGGGCGCGGGCGACGGGGTGGCGCAGGTCCAGGTGGTGGCGGCCGTGCTCGGTGACGCGGACTCCACCCCGGCGGAAGAACGCTTCGGGCGGCAGGGTGTCGGCCAGGGGGCTGCGGACGCCGACCACTTCGGGCTCCAGCCAGAGTCCGGGGGTCATTCCGTGCTCCCTGATGGCGTTCAGGACCTTCTGGATGCCGCCAGGAAAGCGACGGTCGGAGGCGTCCCAGGCGCCGACGGCGTCCCACCAGCCCTGGGCGTCGTCGTCGTACCAGCCGGCGTCGATCACGAAGACCTCGGCGCCCGCGGATCCCGCCGCTTCGATGAGCGGCATGAGCTTGTCGGTGGTGGGGTCGCCCATCAGGGTGTTCATGTAGTCGTTGTAGATCACCGGGAGTGCCGTGTGGTCCGGGTGGCTGCGGCGCATGCGGCGGCGGTAGGCGGTGAGTTCGCCGAACGCGGCGTCCAGGCCGCCGGTCGCGGCCCCGACAAGAACGGCCGGGACGGTGGTGAACTCCTGACCGGGCTCCAAGGTCTGGTGCCACTGGTGATGGGCGTCGTCGGGTCCGAACAGAGCGAGGTAGGCGGCGCCTTCCCGTTCGCCGGTCTCGTAGCGCCAGCCCGCGCTGGACTCGATCTGCCAGAGCCAGGCGCGCCCTGTCCGGTCGGTGAGCGCGGCGATCGGCAGGTGGCGTCCCGTCGACCAGCTCCCCTGTGAGTACCGCTCGAAGCAGCCGCGTCCTTCGTGGCCGTGGGCGGACCGGTTCAGGGCGACGACGTGGTCACGGAAGGCGGTCTGCCGCCAACGGCACTCGGCGAGCCAGTCGTTGTCCGCCCAGTGGAGGGTCAGTCCGTCCAGAGCACCCCTGGCGTCCACGATGCCGCCGAGGGCCAGCGTCGACACGCTCTCCAACTGAACCGGGGTGCTCCCCTCATTGACCAGGCGTACCTGCGAGCGGAGGAAGCCGGTGTCAGGGCAGGTCCGCAGGGTGATGTCGGCGGCGAGGCAGGTCACCGGGTCCGCCAGCCTGATGGTTGTGCACTGCCAGTCCCCGTCCCGGGCCGTCTCGTGGCCGCGACAGGTCAGGCGGTCGCCGATCGCGGTGTCGATGAAACGCTCCCCCGACCAGGTACGGCCGTGGCCGGTGGCCGTGACCTCGACCAGGGGCAGCAGGGAGTTCCAGTCCTGGCCCGGCGCTCCCAGCCTGACCGACCCGGCGGAGTCCGTGATGGCGTGCAGCCCGAGGACGTCATGGGACCAGAGAAGAGATCTCTCGGCTGCCTCGACAGCAGTAGTCAACGCGGTTCCCCTTGCTGTGGTGTACGGCCCTTCGCAGGCCGTCTGTCGGCCGCCGTCCGGTGCGGCACCGGACGGCCCGTGCCGCACCCCCGGTGTGATCGCCGCGTAAATCCCCGGTTTCCATCTCTTGACGGCAGTGTTGTGACCGGTCACAATCCTGGCATGAATGTGACCGGTCACACAAGCTCCGGCCACCACCGGGGCCCCGGCCAGGAACCGCGGAAGGCCGCCAGTATTCGCGACGTCGCCCAGGCGGCGGGCGTCTCCTACCAGACCGTTTCGAGGGTCCTCAATGGCCACCCGAATGTCCGCGAGGAGACGCGCAACCGGGTCGAGGCGGCCATCGAATCGCTGGGGTTCCGGCGCAACGCCACCGCGTTCGCACTGGCCAGCGGCGTGACCCGGTCCGTCACCGTGCTGACGTCGAACACGACCCTCTACGGCTATGCGGCCACCCTGCAGGGCCTGGAGGAAACGGCCTCCGCCGCGGGCTACTCACTCGGAGTGAAGGTGCTGACGCCCGAGGACGACCTGGACCGCACGATCTCCTCGGCCGCAGCCGGCGGCGGAGGCCTGATGGTCATCGGCTTCGACCGGCTCGGCGCGTCGGCTCTGCGCCGGGTCCCGGCGGACGTGCCGTGCGCCGCGGTCGTCGAAGCGCCCCCACACGGCCGGAGACCTCCCCGCCCGGCCGTGTGGGCCGACGACCGCGAGGCGGCCCGCGCCGCCACCGCGTACCTGCTTCAGCTCGGACACCGGACCGTTCACTACGTCGCGATCCCGACGTCAGTGGGCACCCGGCGCTCCGAAGGGCCGCGCGCCCAGGGCTGGCGCAAGGCTCTGGAGGAGGCAGGCATCACCCCACCCGAACCCCACGGCGGCAAGGGCTGGGACGCTCAGGCCGGCTACGACGAGGGAGAGCAACTCGCCCGTGACCCGGGCGTCACGGCGATCCTGTGCGGCAACGACGAGCTGGCGCTGGGCGTACTGCGCGCCCTGCATCACGCCGGGCGGTCCGTGCCCGGAGACGTCAGCGTCATCGGTTTCGACGACGCCCCGCACGCGGGGTTCGTCACACCGGCCCTGAGCACGGTCCGCATGGACTTCCAGGGACTGGGCCGCGACGCCTTCGCGCTCCTGCGCGGCCAGTTGGAAAGCGACTACGAACCTCCCGCGCGGACCTTCGCCGGTACCGACCTTGTCATCCGCGAGAGCTCGGGGGTCACGGACGTATGACACCAACAGCACGGCCGACCGCCCGCTCCCCCGGCAATCACCCACCTTCACCGCACGCCACTGCCAACGACCGCGCCCGCCCGACCGGTTGCCTCGAAGTTCCGCACGGGTCTTGCTCCCACAGTGGTCCGTGCCTACGCTCGCGACGCTCAATCGATACGCATCGACGATGACGAGAGGAGATGCCAGCTCATGTTCACCAGCAAGGATGTGGCCCGCCTCGCCGGCGTTTCGCAGAGCACCGTCTCCTACGTCATGACGGGTAAGCGCCCGATCTCGGAGGAGACCCGCAAGCGGGTCCAGGCCGCGATCGACCTGCTGTCCTTCCAGCCGAACGCGGGGGCACAGGCGCTGGCCAGCCGTCGTACGCGGGTCATCGCACTGGCGGTGCCGGTCGGCGGGGACCTGGGCAACACAGGTGTCGTACCGTTCCTGGAAACGATCACCCAGTGCGCCCGTGAGGCCGACCACGACGTGCTCCTGGTGACCGCGGACGAGGGCGCCTCGGGGCTGACCCGGCTCGACGGCCGGTCGCTGTGCGACGCGATCGTGATGATGGTCGTCGCGGCCCGCGACGAGCGGATCCCGGTGATCCCCTCGCTGCGGGTGCCGGTGGTCCTGATCGGCATCCCCGACGACCCCTCCGGCCTGCACTGCGTGGACATCGACTTCACGCAGGCCGGCCGGCTCGCGGTGCAGGAGTTGGCCGCCACGGGCCACCGGCGCATCGTGGTGATCGGGCACCCGCCGCACACCATCGCCCGTGGCAACAGCTTCGTGGGCCAGTTCCAGCGCGGCGTCGACGAGGCGGCAGCCGCCGCCGGCATCCGCACCGGACTCGTCCAACTGCCGGAATCCACCCCGTCGGGCGCCCGCATCGTGGTGGACAGGGCACTGAGCGGCACCGAGCCGGCCGACGGCCTGATCGTGCCGCACACCTCGGCCATCCCGCATGTGCTGGGAGCCCTGCTCCAGCGCGGGATGATGCCCGGTCGCGACATCTCGGTCGTCGGGCACTGCACCGACTCGGCGGCCCAGGAGATGGAGCCGGCGGTCACCAACGTCTCCCACGCTCCCCGCGAAATCTCCCGTCGCGCGATGCGCACCCTGTTCGCCTTACTGGATGACGAGGGCGGCAACCCGCCGCCGTACGGCGTCGAGTTGGTCCCGTCCCGGCTGACCCGCCGCGCGACGACCGTCACCACTCTCCGCCCCTGATCTGCGGGCCGACCGCTCCAGCAGACAAACCCACCGCACGTGTACGACATGACACCGGTCGTCGATACGCATCGACGAGGCGTCGACCCCACGCTCGTCGGGCGTCGCGGCCTGCGCCCGCACGCGCATCCGGATCACCAGAACATCCGCATTTGCACTGAAGGTAAAGGAGCCAGCAGTGTCCGACCACGACAGCGGAACCTCTTCTCGCCCCGCCGGACAGACGTCCGCTTCGGCAGGACGCAGGCGGCGGTACTTGGCCGCGATCGCCCTCACCATGGCCACCGCGCTCACGGGTGCCGCCTGCAGCTCCTCGGGAACGTCGTCCGACAGCGCGAAGGGGCCGGTCACGCTCACGTTCTGGGTGAAGACACCCTTCCCCGACAGCAAGGTCCTGCTCGACCTGTGGAAGAAGCAGCACCCCGACATCACCGTCAAGATGGAGATCGTCTCGGCCAGCGGGAACACCATCCCGCAGGCCAAGCTGCTGCTCGACGTCAAGGCGGACCGGGCGCCCGACATAGCGGCCTTCGACACCCAGTACCTGCCGCAGTTCGTCACCACCGGGTCGGTGCTCGACCTGAAGACCGTCAGCGGCGGCGACGCCTCCGCGCTCGCCTCCCACTACGAGGCGTGGGCGTGGAGCACGGTCCAGGTCGGTGACGGGCTGTACGGGCTGCCGATCGACTCGGGCCCGCTGTCCCTGTACTACCGCAAGGACCTGTTCGAGAAGTACGGCCTGCCGGTGCCGACCACGATGGACGAGTACGTGCGGTCCTCGATCGCCCTGCACAAGAAGGACCCCAGCGTCTACATGGGGAACCTGCCCACCAACGACGCCTCGCCGTTCAACGCGCTGGCCTGGGCCGCCGGATCCAGGCCGTTCAAGGTGGAGGGCAAGAGCTGGGTGGTGGACATCGCCAACCCCGCGGCGCTGAAGGTCGCGAACACCATGCAGAAGCTCCTCGACGAGAAGGCCGTCCTGACGCTGCCGCAGTTCTCCAGCCAGTGGGGGCAGGACCTCAACACGGGCAAGGTCGCCTCCTGGATCAGCGCCGCCTGGGCGCCCGGACCGCTGGAGTCGGTCGCGCCGAAGACCAAAGGCAAGTGGGCCGTCGCCGCCCTGCCGCAGTGGACGCCGGGCACCGCGGCCAGCGGCAGCTGGGGCGGATCCTCCGCGGTCGTCTTCAAGTCGACCGAACACCCCAAGGAGGCCCTGGAGTTCGCCAAGTTCATCACCACCAACCAGCAGGTGTGGTCGGACTACTGGATCCCCAAGATCACCATCTACCCAACGAACCTGAAGGCGCAGAAGAGCGAGGCGCTCAGCAAGCCGTCCAGCTTCTTTGGGGGACAGAAGATATACGACACGATCGCCGCCTCGAACCACAGCGTCGCGCGTGACTTCAACTACGGGCCGGTGGCGAACGAGTGGTTCACCACCGAGCAGAACTACCTCAGCCAAGCGGTGAACGGGAAGATGACGCTGGCCGAGGCGCTCGAGGCGACGCAGAAGTCGGTCGTGGCCTACATGCGCAAGCAGGGCCTGAGCGTCCAGGAGCCCTGATGACGACGACCCTCGACAGTGCTCCTCGCGTCCGCGGGCGCGAGGAGCCGATGCGGAGCCGCCGGCCGCGGCTCCGCCAGGACCGCAGGCGCCGCGTGGCCGCCTACGGTTTCCTGGCACCGTTCATGCTGCTCTTCGCCGGCCTGTTCTTCTTCCCGATCGGCTACGCCCTCTACACGAGTCTGTACCGGCAGACCTTCGACGGCCTCGGCTTCGGTGGCTCCGAGCTCAAGTTCGTGGGCCTGAGCAGCTACGTCACCGTCTTCACCACCCCGGACTTCTACAACGGCGTCTTCCGGTTGCTGGAGTTCGGCCTCGTCGTGGTCCCGCTGATCCTGGGTGTGGCGATCATGCTGGCGCTGATGCTCGACTCCCGGCTGGCGTTCATGAAGCGGCTGTTCCGGGCCGCGTTCGTCCTTCCGTACACCGTGCCGGGCGTGATCGCGGCCCTGCTGTGGGGCTTTCTCTACCAGCCGGGGCTGAGCCCGATCACCTCGGCGACGGAGTCCCTGGGGCTGGGCTCGGTGGACCTCGTGGGCTCCGGTCTGGTCCTCGGCTCGATCGGCAACATCATGGTCTGGGCCGGGGTCGGCTTCAACATGCTGATCATCTTCGCGGCCCTGCAGTCGATCCCCGCCGGCATCGTCGAGGCGGCGCGGGTCGACGGGGCCGGCGAGATCAGGATCGCGTTGCGGATCAAGCTGCCGATCGTCATGCCGGCCGTCGTGATGACGGGCCTGTTCACCATCATCGGCACGCTGCAGCTCTTCAACGAGCCGGTCATCCTGTCGAAGATCTCGAACGCCATCAGCAGCAACTACACGCCGAACATGATGGCTTACAACGCCGCCTACGGAAACAACGACGAGCCCCTGTCGGCCGCGATCTCGGTGTCCCTGGCGCTGATCGCCTTCGTGATGTCGTTCGGGTTCCTCCGTCTGACGGCCCGTGCGTCCGGTCTGTCCGCCCCCAAGGAGACGAAATGAGCGTCGTGAGCCGGGCAGCGTCCCCGGCCCGCTCGAAGTGGATGCTCGGACGCATCCCTCTCGGCCTGGTGATGGTGCTCTTCGCGCTGTACTTCTTCATCCCGGTGTGGTGGCTGCTCGTGGCCGCCACCAAGGACGCGGGCACGCTGTACTCGAGCTTCAGCCTCTGGTTCGCCGGGCCCGGCCGGGTCATGGACAACCTGCGGCTGACGTTCAGCTACGAGAACGGCATCTACCTGCGGTGGCTCGCCAACAGCGTCGGCTACTCGGTGATCGGCGGGGCCGTCTCCACGATCCTGGCCGCCGCGGCGGGCTACGCGTTCGCCAAGTTCGAGTTCCGGGGCCGCGGTTTCCTCTTCACCCTGGTCCTGGGCGGGGTCCTGGTCCCCCAGGCGGCCCTGGTCATGCCCCTGTTCCTGATGATGAGCGCGGCCCATCTGACGGACACCTACTGGGCCGTGCTGCTGCCCTCGTTCGTCAACCCGTTCGGGGTGTACCTGGCCCGTATCTATGTGCAGTCCATGGTCCCGGACGACCTGCTCAACGCGGCGAGGATCGACGGGGCCAGCGAGCTCAGGACCTTCCGGTCGATGGTCCTGCCCACCCTGGCGCCGGGGCTGGTGACCATCTTCTTCTTCCAGGCGGTCGCCATCTGGAACAACTTCTTCCTCTCCCTGGTCATGCTCAAGAGCAGCTCGCTGTATCCCGTGACGCTGGGGCTGGACATCCTCAACGGGGAGATCCGCACCGTGGGCGCCTCTCCGGACCTGATCAGCATCGTCATGATGGGCTCGCTGCTCTCCATCGTGCCGCTCGCGGCCGGCTTCTTCGCCCTGCAGAAGTACTGGCGCCCCACCCTCGTCGGCACGGGGTTCAACGGATGACCGGGCCCGAAGGAGCAGCGATGACCAGGCAGTTCGCATTCGGCGGCGGCCGGGTGGTACTCGGCGCGGACGCTTCGCCGGTGGCCTTCCAGCACGCCTCGGACCCGGACCGGCTGTACCTGCTCGACGAGGTGACGGACACCTGGCACGGGCCGGACCACGCCTGGGGCACCGGATTCGCGATCACCTCGCGCGGCTCCGGTCGCTGGCAGGCACCGTACGAGACCGACTGGCGGGCCGACGGCGCGACCGCGCGCCACCGGCCGCTCGACGGCCTGGAGTTGGAAGTCCGGCGCCAGGTCGCCGAGGCCCGCTACACCGAGACCTACGTCTGGACGAACACCGGCGACGAGCCGTTGCGGATCACCGGGCTCGGGGTGAACGTGCCGGTCAGGGATGTGTACGACGGTGCGGCGGGCGCGCTCGCGCGGAGCTGTCACGCGCACGTCTTCACCGGCGGGGCGTGGTCGTGGGTGCTGGCCGAGCCGATGGCCGGCACTCCCCCGCTGCTCGGCGCGATCGTCCGGTCGGGCGAGTTGTGGGCGTACTCGGTCGAGTCGCGCAACTCCCGGACCTGGTCCGACATCCGCGGTCACCTCGTCGTCCACCCCACCGACCACGCCCGCAGTCCCGAGTCGTTCGGCGGCCAGCCCGTCCTGGACCTCGCCCCCGGGGAGGAGTACGTCCTCGCCTGGGAGCTCGGCTGGTACGACGACCGGGAGGCGTTCCTCGCCGCCACCGACGCGCCTGCCGAACTGCCGTCCCTGACCGCGCCGGTGGGCGCGGCCCTGGGCGTACGCCTCGCCGAGGGCGCGGTGCTCGCGTCCGGGCCCGGCGACGCCCTCACGTCGTCCCGGCACGGCGTCCACCACATCGACGTCGAGCGGGACGGCCGCCGGAGCAGGACGGCCGTAGCCTTCCTCGCCCCGGTGCGTGAGCTGGTCGAGGCGCGGACGGCCCGTATCCTCCGCGAGCACCGCCCGCACGAGCGTCCGGAGCCGGAGCGGTACGCGTTCGTGCCGGTGGACACCCGCACCGGCCTGACCCAGACCGAGAACGGTTGGCAGGACTGGACGGACGGGGCGGAGCGCATCGGCATGGCCGTGCTGCTCCAGCAGGCCCGGCTGCGCGGCTGGGGCGGTGCGGACGGGGTCGACGCGCTCGACGAGGCCCTCCAGGGCTTCGCGCGCTTCGCCCGTGAGTGCCTGATCGATCCCGACGGTTCGGTCCGCCGGGGCAGCCGGTTCACCGAGCAGGTTCGGCTCTACAACACCCCGTGGCTGGCGCACTTCTTCCACGACCAGTTCGTGCTGTACGGCGACCCGGCCGACCTCGATCTCGCGGCCCGGGTCCTTGAAGGGGCGTATTCCCTCGGGGTCCGCGACCATCTGCTCATCGGGCAGCCCGAGGCGATGGCCGCGGTGATCGCCACGCTCGACGAGCAGGGCGACACGGCGCGGGCGAAGCGCCTGCGGGAGTCACTGATCGAGCACGCGCACGGGTTCGCCGCCCGGGGCACCGCGCTGCCCCGGCACGAGGTGAGCTACGAGCAGTCGATGGTCGCGCCGCTGGTCAGCCTGCTCGCGACGGCGTACGACGTGGCGCCCGACGACCGGCTGCTGACGGCGCTGGAGCCGACGGTGCGGTGGCTGCACGTCTTCGGCGGGCCGCAGCCGCACGTCCGGCTACGTGACATCGCCATCCGGCACTGGGACGGGTACTGGTTCGGCATCGAGCGCCTGTGGGGCGACACGTTCCCGCACTACTGGAGCGTGCTCACGGCGATCGCGCTCCGGCAGCTGCCCGAGGCCCTGCGGGACGAGGACTCCGAGCGGGTCGCCGACGCGATCTTCGCGGCCAACCTCGTCGACTTCGGCCCCGACGGCGAGGCGACCTGCGCCTTCCTGATGCCCAGCTGCGTGGACGGGCGTCCCGCGCACCGACCGGACCCGCTCGCGAACGACCAGGACTGGGCTCTCGCCCTGCTGCTGCGATCGGCCGACGGGCGCTGAAGCGACCCGCCCAGCCCCGCCCAGCCCCGCCCAGCCCCGCAGCCCAGAGCCGCCCCGTCCCGCCCCCGAGCCGTCCCGAACTCTCCCGATCCTCCCCGGACTTCGGTCCGACCCATCCGAAGGAGCCTCCGTGTCCCGTCCCGACCCCGCCGACGAACGTCTCGCGGGCCTGCGGCAACGGCTGCAGGGCCTGGCCTATGGCGGCGACTACAACCCCGAGCAGTGGCCGGCCGCCACCTGGCGGGAGGACGTCCGGCTGATGCGCGAGGCCGGGGTCAACCTGGTCACCGTGGGTGTCTTCTCCTGGGGTCTGCTCGAACCCCGGCCCGGCGTCTACGAGTTCGGCTGGCTGGACGAGGTGATGGACCTGCTGGCCGAGGCGGGCGTGGGCGTCGACCTGGCCACGCCCACCGTCGCACCGCCCTCCTGGCTCGCCCACGAGCATCCCGAGACGCTGCCCGTGGACGGCGAGGGCCGCCGGATCGCCTTCGGTTCCCGCTGCCACTACTGCCAGTCCTCGCCGGTCTTCCGGCACTACTCGGCACGGATCACCGAACGGCTGGCCGAGCGTTACGCCGGCCATCCCGCGCTGGCCATGTGGCACATCGGCAACGAGTACATCGGCTTCGGCTGCCACTGCCCGGTCTCCGTCGCGCACTTCCGCCGCTGGCTCGCGGACCGCCACGGCACGATCGACGCGCTCAACGACGCCTGGGGAACGGCCTTCTGGGGCCAGCGCTACGACTCCTTCGACCACGTCGGCACCCCCGCCGCCCGCTCCCGGACGGTGTCGGGCCCCAACCCCGGCCAGCTGCTGGACTTCGCCCGCTTCTGTGACGCGGCGGCCCTGGAGTGCTACACCGCCGAACGCGACATCGTCCGCCGCCACACCCCCCAACTCCCCGTCACCACCAACTTCATGGGGTCCTTCAAGCACCTCGACTACTGGCGCTGGGCCGCCGAGGAGGACGTGGTCTCCCTCGACATCTACACGGGCCCGCAGGATCCGGAGGGGCCGCTGCTCGCCGGCTACAACTTCGACCTCATGCGATCGCTGCGCGGCGGCAGGCCCTGGCTGATGCTGGAGTCCGCCACCGGCCGCAACCTCACCGACGGCCGCAACCACGCCCGTCCCGCAGGGCAGTTGAGGCCACGGTCGCTGCAGGCGGTGGCCCGGGGCGCGGACTCGGTGATGTTCTTCCAGTGGCGGGCCTCCCGGGCCGGCGCCGAGCGCTACCACTCGGCCATGGTCCCGCACGGCGGCACCCGCACCCGCACCTGGCGCGAGGTGACCGCGCTCGGCCGGGACGTGGCACGCCTCTCCGACCTGAGCGGGGGCGTCTGCGACCAGGCCGAGGTGGCCGTGGTGTGGGACTGGGAGAGCTGGTGGGCCTTGGAGGGCCCCGACCACCCCTCCAACGACCTGCGGTTCACGGATCGTCTGGTCGACCACTACCGCCCGCTGTGGAACGCCAACGTCGCGATCGACTTCGTCCGCCCGGACAGCGACGTGAGCGCCTACCGCCTGGTGATCGTGCCCAACCTCTACCTGGTGGACGACACCGGCGCCGACAACCTCACCGGGTACGTGCGCGGGGGCGGTCACCTGCTGATGTCGTACTTCTCGGGCATCGTCGACGAGTACGACCGGGTACGGCCCGGCGGGCACCCCGGCGCCTTCCGCGACCTGCTCGGCATCTACATCGACGAGTTCGCGCCGATGCGGCCCGGCGAGATCTGCGGGCTGCGCCACGCCGGCCACAACGGCACCGCCACCGACTGGCAGGACGTCATCGACCTGGCCGGCGCCGAGGCCCTGGCCGTCTACGCCGACGGCGAGCTGAAGGGCCTCCCGGCCGCCACCCGGCACCGCTTCGGCACCGGCACCGCCACCTACCTGGGCACCTCGCCCGACCGGGAGACCCTGCGCCGCCTCGTCCTGGACTGCGTCACCGGCGCCGGAGTCACGCCCGTCCTGAACACCCCCGAGGGCGTCGAAGCCGTCCGCCGCAGGGCCGCCGACGGCACCGAGCACCTCTTCCTGCTCAACCACACCGCCGACGAGGTGACCATCGACCTCGCCACCGGTCCGGACCGGTCCGTCGACCTGCTGGACGGCGACGCCCCGGAACCCGTGACCGGCCCCCTGCGCCTGCCGCCGTACGGTGCGGCGGTCTTGCGCGACGTCCCCCCGAACCACCTGTGAGAGCCGACTAGAACACAAGGAAGGACAAGGGACACCATGAGGAGATCCCCGACCGCCGGCAGGCGGCACACCCGCGGAAACCTGATACGCCACGTCGCATACGGACTCGTGGCTGGCATGCTCATGATCAGCGGAATCCTGTTCCCCGGCGTCAGCCACGCGGCCAACGCCCAGCTGGGCGTCGACCTGTCGCAGAGCACCGGAGACATCGCGCACGGCGCGTCGGGCTTCCTCTACGGCATGGGCAACGCCGGTGTCACGACCGACAACGTGCTCCAGCCGCTGCACCCCCAGCAGGCCGCGCAGAAACCGCAGGGCGGACTGCAGCACCCCAGCGGCGACGCGTTCGACGTGGCTCCGCAGTACGTGCAGAGCGGCACCAAGGAAATCCAGATCTACATGCAGGACATCTACCGGTACTGGCCCTACGAGGAGGCGGGCCTGACCGACTACCTGAGCAAGATCGACGACATGGTCGCCAAGGTGAAGGCCGACCCGAACCACGGCAAGTACGTGTACGCCCCGTTCAACGAGCCGGACTGGATCTGGTACGACGGCATGTTCACGGACTCGGCCGCGAAGCAGCAGTTCTTCGCCGACTGGAAGACGGTCTACCAGCACATCCGCGCGCTCGACCCCACGACCAAGATCGCCGGCCCGGGCTTCAGCGTCTACAACAACCAGGCCATGTCCGACTTCATGACCTACGCCAAGGCCAACAACGTCGTCCCGGACGTCGTCACCTGGCACGAGCTCCAGAACAACTTCTTCACCGACTACTACAACCACTACGACCACTACCGCGGCGTCGAGACGCAGCTCGGCATCGCCAAGCTCCCGATCGTCATCAACGAGTACACCCGCTCCACGGGCGACCTCGGCATCCCGGGCCAGCTCATCCAGTGGATCACCCGGCTCGAGAACACCAAGGTGAGCGGCGACCTGGCGTACTGGGTCACCGAGGGCACCCTCAACGGTCTGACGACCCGCAACAACGAGGCGACCGGCGCCTGGTGGCTCTACAACTGGTACGGCGAGATGACCGGGAAGACGGTCGCCGTCACACCGCCGACCCAGAACGGCTCGCTCCAGGGCGTGGCCACCCTCGACTCCGCCAAGAAGCAGGCGCGGGTCGTCTTCGGCGGCACCTCGGGCGGCACGGACGTCGTCGTCAGCGGCTTCGGCTCCGCCACCTACCTCGGCAACACCGTGCACGCCGTCATCCAGGGCACGGACAGCACCGGCACGGAAGACGCGTCGGGCCGCCCCTACGTGGTGCAGGAGGGCGACTACCCCGTAACGAACGGTCAGATCACCGTCAGCATCCCGAACATGTCCGCCACCTCCGCCTACCAGATGATCATCACGCCCGCCACGAGCACCTCCTCGGCCGACGTCCCGACCCGGTACGAGGCCGAGTACGCGAACCTCACCGGCAGTGCGCGGGTGACGTACGGCTCGGGCACCGGCTACTCCGGGACGTACTTCGTCGACGGCTACGCCGGCTCCGGCACCGCGAGCACCAACTTCGTCGTCTCCGCGCCCAGCAACGGCTACTACGACGTGACGCTCCGCTACGCGGCCGGACCGCACAGCGGCGCCCCCGCCAACAGAAGCACCCGCGTCACGGTGAACGGGTCCAGGCTGACCGACCTCGCCCTCACCGGCACGGCGAACTGGAACACCTGGGGTACCAAGACGGTCACGATGTTCCTCACCCAGGGCATCGACAGGATCAACTACGGCGCCTACACCGGCGACGACAGTGACAACATCGCCGTCGACTCGATCGACGTGACCACGTCGACGTCCGGCACCACCGCGAGCTACGAGGCGGAAGCCGCGGGCAACACCCTCGGCGGGGCCGCGGTCACCGCGTCCGACTCCGCGGCATCCGGCGGCCAGTACGTCCACTGGCTCGGCAACGGCGCGGCCAACACCCTTCAGTTCAACGGCGTCACGGCCCAGTCCGCGGGCCTGCACCGCCTGGTCGTGACCTACGCCAACGGCGACAACCGGGGTGACGGCGGCAACGACTACAACATCATCAACCGTTACGCGGACATCACCGTGAACGGCGGCAGCCCGCAGCGCGTGTACTTCCGCAACACCCGCGGCTGGTCCAACTACTGGACCACGACGGTCGACGTGACGCTGAACGCCGGCACGAACACCATCAAGTTCGGCAACAGCGCGGCCTACGCGCCCAACATCGACAGGATCCAGGTCGCACCGGCCGTCAGCGCCGGGGGCACGTCGTACATCAAGCTGGCGAACCGGTCGACCGGGCTGTACGTCGACGGAGGCGGACGCACGACCAGCGGCTCCGCCGTCGGGCAGTGGCCGCTGGGATCGACCACGAACCAGGAGTGGTCGATCGTTCCCGACGGCAACTGGATCCGCCTGAAAAACCACGCCACCGGACTGTTCCTGGACGGCCTGGGAGCCACAGCCAACGGATCCACCATCGGCCAGTCCACCGACAGCAGCGCCACCTCCCAGGACTGGATGGAGGTGACAGCCGGCTCGTACATCCGCCTCAAGAACCGGGCGACGGGACTGTATGCCGACGGCATGAACCGAACCTCCAGCGGGTCCGACCTCGGCCAGTGGAGTGCCAGCACCAGCAGCAACCAACAGTTCCGCATCGTCCCGCAGTAGCGGTCGCACTAATCGATCGACGGGTTCGGCGCCGGGACTTGCTCCCGGCTCGCCTACTACTGGTTCATCCAGCGGCACCGGACGGGTGTGCTCGCCGGAC
>NZ_JBSFDA010000183.1:0-19752 GCF_053593675.1 Streptomyces sp. NPDC002156
TCGTGCGGGGGGAGTTGGGCGAGGATCTGTACGGGGTGTTCTTGAAGGACTACGCGCCTGGTAAGTGGTAGGCGGGGGTTGTGGGGCGTGTGCCGCCCGGTGGGGGCTGGTCGCGCAGTTCCCCGCGCCCCTCGCACGCCTGCCAGATCAGGAAGTCCCGCCACTTCGGGCGGGCCAGTACGGCGAGGGGGACCAGCCACAGGACGTACTGGGGTGAGTAGACCTTGTTGGTGAGGATGAAGGCCGCGACGATCAGGAAGGCCAGCTGGGCGAAGCGCGGACGGCGCGGGGCGGTCAGCGTGAGTGCCGCGATGCCCACGGCCGAAGCCAGCATCAGCAGCGTCGCGAAGGTGTTGACGGTTTCGGTGCTGAACGGATAGTCGAAGCGCTGGGCGATGATCAGCCAGAAGGAACCGAAGTCGACGCCCCGTTCCTGGCTGAACGTGTAGAACTTCGACCAGCCCTCGAAGGCGAAGACCATCACCGGCAGGTTCACGGCGACCCAGGCGACGACGGCGCCCCCCAGTGCCTTGCCGAACGGCCGCCACTTGCCCGCGCGCCAGCACAGCACGAACAGCGGGCCCAGCAGCAGGAAGGGATAGAGCTTGGCGGCCGTGGCGAGCCCCAGCAGGACACCGAAGGCGAGGGGCCGCCCGCGGGACCACATCAGCATCGCCGCGGCCGTCAGAGCGACCGCCAGCAGGTCCCAGTTGATCGTGGCGGTGAGCGCGAAGGCGGGCGCCAGGGCGACCAGCAGACCGTCCCAGGGGCGCCGCGCGTGGGTACGCGACACGCAGACGGCGATGATCGCCGCGCACACCATCAGCATTCCGGCATTGACGAACCAGTACCACTGCTCCTGGTGCTGGATGGTGCCGCTGCCGGGCGTGAGCCAGGCGGCCACCTCCATGAACACGCCGGTCAGCACCGGGTATTCGAGGTACTCCATGTCGCCGGAGAGCTTGTCGAAGTACGGCACGAGTCCGTCGGCGAATCCACGGCCCTGGTAGAGGTGCGGGATGTCGGAGTAGCAGGCGTGTGTGTACTGCGTGCTGGCCCCGAAGAACCAGCCGCCGTTGTAGCAGGGCGCCTTCTGGACCAGGCCGAGGGCGAACATACCGATCGCCACGAGCGCTACCACCCGTACCGGAGTCCACCAGGACGTCCCCAACAGGGCGCGGCGGCCGATGGGGCCGCCGATCAGCTCACTGCCGGCCACGGCGATCTCGTCGTCCTTGGTCGGCCGTACCGGGTCCGGCTCGCGCACGCTCGCTTGCGTCGTCTCTGCACTGGGCATGGGCCTCATCCTGCCGTACGCACCTAGGAGTACGCCGAGGGCCGCCGCACCTGGTCGGTGCGACGGCCCCATGTTTCACGTGAAACAACGTGAATCGGATCGGTGTTTCACGTGAAACACCCGCGCCGGACGCTGTTTCGGCCAACCGCTCGGTCAGCCGAAGATGCCTCCGCTGCCGTTCCCGTTTGCGTTGCCGTTACTTTCTTCCTCGCTTTCCGTGGCCGATGGACTCGATGTCACTCCGCCGTCGGTGGTGCCGTCGTCCGTGCCGCCCGTCTCGGTCCCTCCGGTGTCGTCGCAGTTGACGTCGAAGGTGCCGCAGGTCTCGCTGGGTGTGGGCGACGGAGAGATCTCGATCTCGTCGGTCGGCGTCGGGCTCGGTGTCGGGGTGGCTTCCTCGGTCTCGGTGATGGAGGGAGTCGGGCTCGGCAGCGGGTCCTCGTCGACGACCTCGCCGTAAGGCTCGGGGGTCGGGAAGTTCTTCACCGGTACGCCCTTGAGCGCCTGTTCCATGTAGTCGTGCCAGATCTCGGCCGGGAACGAGGCGCCGTGGATCTTCTCCTGGCCACCCGTGCCGTACATCTCCAGGAACTCGCGGTTCTTCTTGGTCTCGTCGTCGTCCATCCGGAACATGCTGATCGCGGTGGACAGCTGCGGGGTGTAGCCGACGAACCAGGCCGACTTGTTGCCGTCGGTGGTACCGGTCTTGCCGGCCACCTCACGGCCGGTCAGCTGGGCCGCCGTACCCGTTCCGTCGTCAACCACGGTCTTGAGGACGTCGGTGACGTTGTCGGCGACCTGGGCGGTGAACGCCTGCTTGGCCTTGGCGATCTTCCTGTGATCGAAGACCGTGCCGTCCTTGCTGGTCACCTTCTCGACCGAGTACGGGTTGTTCTGCTTGCCGCTCGCCGCGAAGGTCGCGTAACTGCCGGCCACGCGGATCGCACTCGGGTCCGAGGTACCGATCGAGAACGACGGGAAGTCGGCGCTGGCCAGGCTGCTGTCGAGGAGACCCGCATCGGTGGCGGACTCCCGGACCTTGTCCAGGCCGACATCCATACCGAGCTGGACGTAGGCGGAGTTCGAGGAGACCCGCATCGCCTCACGCAGGTCGATCCGGAAGCTGGGCGCGTTGTACGACTCGTCGCCGTCGTTGCGCTGCAGCCACTCCTTGTCGTCCTTGTCCTTCCAGATCGTGCCGTCGTAGTTCTCGATCTTGAGCTTGTTCTTGCCGCTGTAGATGCTCTCCGGGGAGACCTGGGTCCGCTCGTCCTGTGCCTGCGTCGCCCCCAGCTCCGGATCCCGTACGCCCCACTTCATCGCGGCGGCGAGTACGTACGTCTTGAAGGTCGAACCCACCTGGGCGCCCGTCGTGTCGGCGTTGTTGGTGAAGTGCTTGGTCGCGTCCTCACCGCCGTAGATGGCCTTGATCGCGCCCGTCGCCGGGTCCACGGAAGCGCCGCCGAACTGGACGTACTTGTCGGTGTCCGGGCGCTCCTTGGGCTTGATGTTCGCCTTCTGGACCTTCGTGACCGCCTTCTCCAACGCCGCGACCTTCTTCTTGTCGAAGGTCGTGTAGATCGAGTAGCCGCCCTGCTGCAGCTGGTCGGCGGTGATCCCGGTCTTGTCGGTGTTGTTGATCAGGTAGCCCTTGGCGAGGTCGACGAGGTAGCCGACCTGGCCGCCCAGCGCTGTGTTGGAACGCGGGCTCTGGATCTTCGGGAAGGTCGTGATCTTGGCGCGCTCGACCGCGGTCATGCGCCCGTCCTTGACCTCCTCGTTGAGGATCCACTCCCACCGTTCCTCGACCCGCTTGCGGTTCTTCTCGGGGGTGGCGTTCACGGGGTCGACGGCCACGTTGCCGGCCGGGTCGTAGTACGTGGCGCCCTTGAGCACCGCGGCCAGGAAGGCGCACTCGCTGGGGGTCAGGTCCTTGGCGTCCTTGTTGAAGTACGCGCGCGCGGCCGCCTGAAGGCCGTAGGAGTCACGACCGAAGTAGCCGGTGTTCAGGTAACCGGCCATGATCTCCTCCTTCTTGACGTTCGCGCCGACCTTGATGGAGATGAACAGCTCTTTGAACTTGCGTGTGAGCGTCTGCGACTGGTCGTCCAGGCGGGCGTTCTTCACGTACTGCTGGGTGATCGTCGAACCACCCTGTGTCTGACCGCCCTTGGCCATGTTGAACAGGGCCCGGGCGATACCCGTCGGGTCGACGCCGCTGTCGGTCTCGAACGTCTTGTTCTCGGCCGACATCACGGCGTACCGCATCGACGCGGGGATCTGCTCGTAGCCGATGATCTGGCGGTTCGTCTCACCACCGGTCGCGACCATCTGGCTGCCGTCGGCCCAGTAGTAGACGTTGTTCTGGGCATTGGCGGCCTTGGCGACATCCGGCACGCCCACCAGGGCGTAACCGATGCCGGCCACCGCCACCAGGCTGCCGACGAAGCCGATGAACAGCCCCGTCACCTGCCGCCAGGACGGCATCCAGCGCGCCGCTCCGTACTTGCCCGCGCGCGGATAGTCGATGAAACGCTTCTTGGGAGGGGGACCGGCCGCGCGGCCTCTGCCGCGCCCGGGTCCGTTCGGGCCGCTGGGACCGCCGCGGCGTCCGCCGTCCTCGGCCCCTCTGCGACGTCCACCAGTACTTCTCTGGGCGGCGCGCCGGGACTCGGCGCGGCCTCCGGACTGGCGCTCATCACCTTCGGCTCCGTAGGGACCCAACCCGTAGGAACCCGATCCATAGGAATCGGAAGGAGACTCGGTTGCGCCCCGCGGTGCCGCACGGCGGCCGGAGGACGAACCGGACTGGCCGCGTCGGGCCGCGGCACGTCCGCCTCCCTGCGGCTGCGGCGGTTTGCGACGGTGCTCGCTCATCGAACGATTACTCCTTGGGCAGGCGCACCCGCGCGCGCCTGGAAACGGCGGCTGGTTTCCGGTCCCCCCCAAGTACGGATGCGGCCGTGTTCGCATTCACCCGTACCGCACCAAGCACGACGACGTCCCCAAACGTCACTCGGTTCCCGGTGGACTGCATGCCGCACAGACTACGCACCGTCAAAACCCGCCTAGCGCCGAAGTTCACCCCAAATCAGGCAACTTGCTTCCTACGAATCGGTGATGTGATCCCGTTCACCACCTCCCCTCTTGTCGCATCCACAGGGCCGATCTATCGTCTAGATGTATCGAGTCGATACATCAGCTCGGCATAAACAGTGCCGGAGACGTCACGGTCGGACCGTGGGAGAAGGGAGGCGACGATGAGCCGGCGTTCCGGGATCCTCGAGTTCGCCGTCCTCGGCCTGCTCCGCGAGTCACCGATGCACGGCTATGAGCTGCGGAAACGACTCAATACATCACTGGGTGTGTTCCGCGCCTTCAGCTACGGCACGCTGTATCCCTGCCTCAAGACGCTCGTCGCGAGCGGCTGGTTGATCGAGGAGTCCGGAGGCGCGTCGGAGGACGCGCTCGCCGCCCCCCTCACAGGGCGCCGCGCCAAGATCGTCTATCGGTTGACGGCGGAAGGTAAGGAGCACTTCGAGGAGCTGCTCTCGCAGACGGGCCCGGACGCGTACGAGGACGAGCACTTCGCCGCTCGTTTCGCCTTCTTCGGGCAGACGTCCCGCGATGTACGCATGCGCGTGCTCGAGGGCCGTCGCAGCCGGCTGGAGGAGCGTCTGGAGAAGATGCGCGCCTCTCTGGCGCGTACGCGGGAGCGCCTCGACGACTACACCCTCGAGCTCCAGCGCCACGGGATGGAGTCCGTGGAGCGCGAAGTGCGCTGGCTGAACGAGCTGATCGAGAGCGAGCGGGCGGGACGGGACCTCAAGGGTGCCGCTTCCGGGGAACCCGACTCGCAGGACACCACATCTGGAGCGCCGGGCGGCCTGCCCCGGTCCCGGGAGGACGACTCCCGGACCGGTCCGTCCGACGACACCGCCACGTGAGGCCCCTGCCAGGGCCTCACTCGTACACACAGGGAGCAACCGGAATGGGTTCGGTTCGCGTAGCCGTCGTCGGCGTGGGCAACTGCGCCGCGTCGCTGGTACAGGGAGTCGAGTACTACAAGGACGCCGATCCGGCGTCCAGGGTCCCGGGCCTCATGCATGTGCAGTTCGGGGACTATCACGTCAAGGACATCGAGTTCGTCGCCGCGTTCGACGTGGACGCCAAGAAGGTCGGCCTCGACCTGGCGGACGCCATCGGCGCCTCCGAGAACAACACCATCAAGATCTGCGACGTACCGAACACCGGTGTGAAGGTCCGGCGTGGCCACACCCTCGACGGTCTCGGCAAGTACTACCGCGAGACCATCGAGGAGTCCGAGGCCGAACCGGTCGACGTCGTCAAGATCCTCAAGAAGAAGCAGGTCGACGTTCTCGTCTGCTACCTGCCCGTCGGTTCCGAGGCGGCGGCGAAGTTCTACGCCCAGTGCGCCATCGACGCCAAGGTCGCCTTCGTGAACGCCCTCCCGGTCTTCATCGCCGGTACGAAGGAGTGGGCGGACAAGTTCACCGAGGCGGGCGTCCCGATCGTCGGCGACGACATCAAGTCGCAGGTCGGCGCCACGATCACGCACCGCGTGATGGCGAAGCTGTTCGAGGACCGGGGTGTGGTCCTGGACCGCACGATGCAGCTGAACGTCGGCGGCAACATGGACTTCAAGAACATGCTCGAACGTGAGCGCCTGGAGTCCAAGAAGATCTCCAAGACGCAGGCCGTCACCTCCCAGATCCGCGACCGCGAGCTGGGCGCCGACAACGTCCACATCGGCCCGTCCGACTACGTGGCCTGGCTCGACGACCGCAAGTGGGCGTACGTCCGGCTGGAGGGCCGCGCGTTCGGTGACGTCCCGCTGAACCTGGAGTACAAGCTGGAGGTCTGGGACTCCCCGAACTCCGCCGGCGTCATCATCGACGCCGTGCGCGCCGCGAAGATCGCCAAGGACCGCGGTATCGGCGGCCCGATCCTCTCCGCGTCGAGCTACTTCATGAAGTCCCCGCCGGTCCAGTACTTCGACGACGAGGCACGGGACAACGTCGAGAAGTTCATCAAGGGCGAAGTCGAGCGCTGAGGTCGTGCGCTGAGAGGAGTCCAGCGCCGGTCGAGCTCCTACAGGCTTGTCGCTCCTGCCCGTCGAGGGTCCCCGGGTCATCCGCCCGGGGACCCTCCTCGTATGTGAGGCTGTGCCCCATGGCTGTCGTACGTGACCTGCGCGTACTCCTGCGTCTGAGGAACTTCCGGCGCCTGCTCGCCGTACGACTGCTCTCGCAGGGCGCCGACGGCGTCTATCAGGTCGCACTCGCCACGTACGTCGTCTTCTCGCCGGAGAAGCAGACCTCGGCGGCGGCGATCGCCTCCGCGATGGCGGTCCTGCTGCTGCCGTACTCCCTGGTCGGCCCCTTCGCGGGCGTCCTGCTGGACCGCTGGCGACGCCGCCAGGTCTTCCTGTACGGCAATCTGCTGCGCGCCCTGCTGGCATGCGTGACCGCCGTCCTGATGCTGAGCCATGTCCCCGACTGGCTCTTCTACGTCTCCGCCCTCTGCGTCACCGCCGTCAACCGCTTCGTGCTGGCCGGACTCTCGGCGTCCCTGCCGCGCGTGGTCGACGACGACCGTCTGGTGATCGCCAACTCGCTCTCCCCGACGGCCGGCACGCTCGCAGCCACGGCGGGCGGCGGACTCGCCTTCGTCGTCCGGCTGGCGGCCTCCGACTCCGACGCCGCGGTGGTCCTCCTGGGCGCGGCCCTGTACCTCTGTTCGTCGCTCGCCTCCCTCCGCCTCGGCCGGGAACTGCTGGGACCCGACCCCGAGTTGGTGCAGCCCCGGCTGGCGGCCGCGCTCACCGGCACCGCGCGCGGCCTGGCGGCAGGCGTACGGCACCTTGCCGAACCGGGGCGCAGAGAGGCGGCCTGGTCGCTGGCCGCGATGACGCTGATGCGGTTCTGCTACGGCGCCCTGACGGTCATGGTGCTGATGCTCTGCCGGTACGCCTGGTCGGACGGCTCCGACGACGGGCTGGCCCTGCTGGGCCTCGCCGTGGGGATCTCCGGGGCGGGCTTCTTCGTCGCGGCCGTGATGACCCCGGCTGCGGCCGGACGGCTCGGTCCCGTCGGCTGGATCATGGTGTGCGCGGGAGCGGCGGCGGTCCTCCTGCCCGCGCTCGGCCTGGCGTTCGCCGAAGTGCCCATGCTGATCGCGGCGTTCGTTCTGGGCCTCGTCACCCAGGGCTCGAAGATCGCCACGGACACGATCGTCCAGTCCTCGGTCGACGACGGCTTCCGCGGCCGGATCTTCTCCCTCTACGACGTCCTGTTCAACGTCGCCTTCGTCGGCGCGGCCGGAGTGGCGGCCCTGATGCTGCCCTCCGACGGCCGCTCGGTGTCCCTGTTGGTCACAATCGCCGTTATCTACGGGGCAATTGCTGGGGCTATGGCCCGCTTTGAACGCCGGTAAGTGTCACATGAAGGCCACAGAGACTCTCTGAGCTACAGAGTTGTCAGTGGGTCCCGGTAGCTTACGTGCGTCTTACTTCGCACCAAGCACACCCATAGCCAAGGGGGACCCCCGAGTGACCACTCCGCCGCAGGACCAGAACCCGAACGCCCCTGTCCCTGTCGAGCCGACGGCGCCTCAGCAGCCGTACCCGCCGCACCAGGGTGCCCCGTTCCAGGGAGTTCCGGTCCCGCCGCCCGCGCCGGCCAAGCGCTTCAGCAAGAAGCTGCTGCGCATAGGCGTGTTCATCGTCGTCGCGATAGCCATCGCCGGCGGCAAGTGGTACTTCAGCCAGAGCGACGCGGAGACGACGTCCGTCGGCTCCTGCATGCACAACGACGGTACGGACACGAACCCGGACCTCAACGAGGTCGACTGCACCTCCAGCGACGCCCAGTACAAGGTTGTCCAGAAGTTCGACAACACCAGCGACGCCAACAAGTGCGAGGCCGTCACCGAGGCGACGATCTCCTACTACCAGCAGGGCAGCAGCCACGACGTCGTGCTCTGCCTCAAGGAAGTCTGAGCAGTCCGGGCTGACGCAGCCCACACGCGCAGAGGGTGATGTTTCACGTGAAACATCGCCCTCTGCGCGTTCCGGCGGTGATGTTTCACGTGAAACATCACCGCCGTTTCACGGCCTCAGCCCTGCTCGGCCCACCACTCCTTCAGCGCCGCCACCGCCGCCTCCTGCTCCATCGGCCCGTTCTCCAGCCGCAGTTCGAGCAGGAACTTGTACGCCTGCCCGATCGCCGGTCCGGGCCCGACGCCCAGGATCTGCATGATCTGGTTGCCGTCGAGGTCGGGACGGATCGCGTCCAGCTCCTCCTGCTCCTGGAGCTGGGCGATGCGCTCCTCCAGACCGTCGTACGCACGCGAGAGCGCCGTGGCCCTGCGCTTGTTCCGCGTGGTGCAGTCCGAGCGGGTCAGCTTGTGGAGGCGGTCGAGCAAGGGGCCCGCGTCCCGGACGTAACGGCGGACCGCCGAGTCCGTCCACTCTCCGGTGCCGTACCCGTGGAAGCGCAGGTGGAGTTCAACCAGACGTGAGACGTCCTTCACCAGCTCGTTGGAGTACTTCAGCGCCGTCATCCGCTTCTTGGTCATCTTCGCCCCGACCACCTCGTGGTGATGGAACGAGACCCGCCCGTCCTCCTCGAAGCGGCGCGTGCGCGGCTTGCCGATGTCGTGCAGCAGCGCGGCAAGCCGGAGGACGAGGTCGGGGCCGTCCTGCTCCAGCTCGATCGCCTGCTCCAGGACGATCAGTGTGTGCTCGTAGACGTCCTTGTGCCGGTGGTGCTCGTCGCGCTCCAGGCGCAGGGCCGGCAGCTCGGGCAGTACGTGGTCGGCGAGGCCGGTGTCCACCAGCAGCGCCAGGCCCTTGCGGGGGTGCGCGGACAGGACCAGCTTGTTCAGTTCGTCCCGTACCCGCTCGGCCGAGACGATCTCGATGCGCCCGGCCATCTCGGTCATGGCGGTGATGACCTCGGGGGCCACCTCGAAGTCGAGCTGTGCGGCGAACCGCGCGGCCCGCATCATCCGCAGCGGGTCGTCGGAGAAGGACGCCTCGGGCGTGCCCGGGGTACGCAGCACGCGCCGTGCCAGGTCCTCGCGTCCACCGTGCGGATCGATGAACTCCTTCTCCGGCAGCGCCACAGCCATCGCGTTCACCGTGAAGTCACGCCGGACGAGGTCCTCCTCGATGGAGTCGCCGTACGACACCTCGGGCTTGCGTGAGGTCCGGTCGTACGCCTCCGACCGGTAAGTGGTCACCTCGATCTGGAAGTTTCGATCAGCGTCTCCGACGCGGGCATCCTTCTGCGCGCCGACGGTCCCGAAGGCGATCCCGACGTCCCACACCGAGTCCGCCCACGGCCGCACGATCTTCAGTACGTCCTCGGGGCGGGCATCGGTCGTGAAGTCCAGGTCGTTGCCGAGCCGGCCCAGCAGCGCGTCCCGGACGGAGCCGCCGACCAGGGCGAGCGAGAACCCGGCCTCCTGGAAACGGCGGGCAAGGTCGTCGGCGACCGGGGCCACCCGCAGCAGCTCACTCACCGCGCGGTGCTGCACCTGGCTCAGGGCACTGGAATTGTCTTCGTTGGCGTTCGGCACAACAGAAAAGGGTACGTGGCCCGGGCCACGGCCCGCGCCTCCATAAAACGTCCACGCCCGCCACCGGGGACTCCTCCATCAATACAGGCACATAGAGGACAGCCGGACGGTGTTCCACGATCTTGTGGAGCAGTCCGCGGCACTTCCCCTCAGCGCGCATCGTTACCATGCGTGGACGCACATTCCGACGACCACTGACGACTAGGGACGGGCGAACGCGTGGCCGAGGCGGCAGACTTCCCGAGGCTGACTACCTCTCCCGCACGCCGGTGGTTCCGGCGGGCCGGAGTGCTGCTCACGGGAGCGCCCCTGCTGGCCGGTCTCCTCCAGCTCCCCGCCGGACAGCCCGCGTACGCCGCCGGGTCGGACCCGGTGGTCGTCTCCGTCGACACGCTCACCCCCAGCGCCCCCACGGACGGCGACACGCTGACCGTGTCCGGCACGGTGACCAACAAGGGCAAGCGGACCGTCACCGACGCCCACGTGGACCTGCGGGTGGGGCAGCTGCTCACCACCCGCTCGGGGATCGACGACGTCGCCGCACGCACCGACTACGTACCGGGAGCCGACGGGACGGAGATCGGCGGCAAGTACGTCGAGAAGTTCTCGAAGCTCACTCCGGGCGTCGCCCAGCCGTTCACCATCTCCGTACCGGTCGACAAGCTGGACCTCGGCCAGGACGGCGTCTACCAGTTCGGCGTCTCCCTGTCCGGCGAGACCGCCGCGGAACCGTACGAGCAGGTGCTCGGAATCCAGCGGACGTTCCTGCCGTGGCAGCCCGAGGAGGCGGACACCAGGACGCGGACGACGGTTCTGTGGCCGCTGATCTCCACGGTCCACATGACGGCGGAGACCGGCCCGGGCGAGCAGCAGACGCCCGTCTTCCTCAACGACGACCTCGCCACGGAGATCTCCCCGGGCGGCCGCCTGGACCAGCTGCTCACCCTGGGCAAGGACCTCGACGTCACCTGGGTGATCGACCCCGACCTGCTGGCCTCCGTCGACGCGATGATCGGCACCTACGGCGTCCAGGGCGCCGACGGCACCACACCCGGCACCGGTCAGACCGTCGCCAAGCAGTGGCTCGCCGAGCTCCAGGACGCGGTCGCGGGCAAGGAGGTCGTCGCCCTTCCCTTCGCGGACCCCGACCTCGCCTCCATCGCGCACAACGGCAAGAACGTCACCGGCACCCTGAGCCACCTCAAGAGCGCTACGGATGTCGCCGCCAGCACGGTGGAGACGATCCTCCACGTCACTCCGAGCACCGACTTCGCCTGGCCGGTGAACGGTGCCGTCGACCCGTCGATCGTCAAGATCGCCACCTCGGCGGGCGCCGACAAGGTGATCGCGCGCAGCGACAGCTTGAAGGAGACCGGCGACCTGCCGTACACGCCCTCCGCCGCCCGCCCCATCGGCGGCGGCACCACGGCGGTCGTCGCGGACACTCGGCTGTCCACGGCCTTCCAGGGCGACATGACGAACGCCGACGGCTCCACGCTCGCGGTGCAGAAGTTCCTCGCCCAGAGCCTGACGACCACCCTCCAGACCAACAAGCAGCGCACCGTCGTCGTCGCCCCGCAGCGCATGCCGTCCACGAGCCAGGCCCAGACGATGGCGGAGGCGGTCACCGCCCTCCAGAACGCGAACTGGTCCCAGTCGCAGGAACTCACCGCGACCGCCGACACCAAGCCGGACCCGGGCGCCACCACCAAGGTGCCCTCGGCGTCCTCGTACCCCGCCACCCTGCGCAGGCACCAGCTGCCGCAGTCGGCCTTCGCGCAGATCGCGACCACGCAGGACAAGCTCGACAACTTCAAGATCATCCTCACCGACCGGACCCGCGTGGAGACCCCCTTCGGGCGGGCCATCAACCGGGAGATGGCCACCTCCTGGCGCGGCCGGTCCGGCGCGGCGGACAGCTTCCGTGGAGGCGTCAAGTCGTACCTCGACGAGCTGACCGACCAGGTCAAGCTGATCGAGAAGTCCGAGACCAAGCTCTCCGGCGGCAGCGCCACGATCCCGGTGACCGTCCAGAACAACCTCGTCCAGCCCGTCGACAACCTCGTGCTGCGGGTCACGTCGACGAACCCGACCCGGCTCAAGATCGCTGACGAGGACTACCAGGAGCAGCCCGTCGAGGTCTCCGGCGGGCACAGCCAGTCGGTGAAGTTCACCACGTCGTCCAACGCCAACGGCCCGGTCACGGTGATCGCCCAGCTGTACACGAAGGACGGCCAGAAGTACGGACCCGCTGTCACCTTCGACGTGAAGGTCACCGAGTTCACGGCCATGGTGATGCTGGTCATCGGCGGCGGCTTCCTGCTGCTCGTACTCGCCGGCCTGCGCATGTACACCCAGCGCAAGCGCGCCGCCGCCCGGACCGAGGAGTCCGGCGACGGACCCGAGGACGAGGCCACGGACGAGACCGACGGCGCCGACAGGAACGACGAGAACCACGGCAGCCCCGAGAACCGTCCTCAGGGGGAGTCGGACACAGTGTTGCGGGCAGACGCCCCGGAGCAGCCGAGTGACCCGACGCCGGACACCGCACCGGAAAGCGCAGACCCGTCCGGGACGGGTGAGAGAGTGGACCGTTGAGCGATGTCGTGGCCGGTGGGCCCGGTGAACGATGAGGTGGGGTAACCATGAACGCGCCGTACGACGGTGACCGCGGTCAGGGCGCGGGCGACCCGGGCTACCCCGAGGGCCCGCCGCCCGAGCACGGCCAGGTGCCGGCGCAGCCCCCCGCGGACATGTACCTCCAGGACGCCTACACCCAGGATCCGTACCGGGCACAGGACCTCTCCGCCCAGGACCCGGTGGCCGAGGCGCTCTACGACCGCGCCGCGCACCCTCCGCCGCCCCCCGGGACGTACCAGCCGCAGCCCCCGCTCTACGGACAGCCCGCCCAGTCGCCGTACGCCCCCGACCCCCAGGTCTGGGCCCAGCCCCCGGCTCCCGAGCCGGACGGAGCCACGCAGTACCTGCCGTACGGCGACGACCCCCGCACCACCCAGTACGTGGGCGTCGACGCGCTGGTCACCCAGGCCGGGGAGGAGCGGCACGAGCCGGACGCTTTCGCTCATCTCTTCCGCGACCAGCAGCAGGGCGGCGGACAGCAGCCCACGGAGCCTCCGGCGGTGCCTGGCCCGTCCCCCTCGCCCGTCCCGGGCCACGGCCCCGCGCCGCAGGCGCAGAGCCCGGCGTCCGACGCCACGATGCAGCTCACCCCCAAAGCAGCCCCCGCCGCCGCGCCGGCAGCCCCGAAGAAGAGCGGTCGTGCCGCGGGGCTGCTGAAGTCGAGCGCCGTCATGGCGGCGGGCACGATGGTCTCCCGCCTCACCGGCTTCATCCGCTCCGCGCTGATCGTGTCGGCCCTCGGCCTCGGCATGCTGGGCGACTCCTTCCAGGTCGCCTACCAACTGCCCACCATGATCTACATCCTGACCGTGGGCGGCGGCCTCAACTCCGTCTTCGTGCCGCAGCTCGTGCGCGCCATGAAGGAGGACGACGACGGCGGCGAGGCATACGCCAACCGCCTGCTCACCCTCGTCATGGTGGCCCTCGGCACGCTCACCGCACTCGCGGTCTTCGCGGCCCCCCTGCTGGTGCGCGCCCTCTCGGTGAAGATCGCCGACGACCCGGCCGCCAACGAGGTCGCCGTCACCTTCACCCGCTACTTCCTGCCCACGATCTTCTTCATGGGCATCCACGTCGTGATGGGCCAGATCCTCAACGCACGCGGCAAGTTCGGCGCGATGATGTGGACGCCGGTCCTGAACAACGTCGTCATCATCGTGACCCTCGGCATGTTCATCTGGGTCTACGGCAGCGCCGCGGACTCCGGCATGGGCGTCACCACCATCCCACCGGAGGGCCAGCGGCTCCTCGGCATCGGCGTACTGCTCGGCCTCGTCGTACAGGCCCTGGCGATGATCCCGTACCTGCGCGAGACCGGCTTCCGGATGCGGCTGCGCTTCGACTGGAAGGGCCACGGCCTCGGCAAGGCCGCGATGCTCGCCAAGTGGACGATCCTCTTCGTCCTCGCCAACCAGGCGGGCGCCCTCGTCGTCACCCAGCTGGCCACCGCCGCCGCGGGCGAGAACCCGAAGATCCAGGGCACCGGCTTCGCCGCCTACGCCAACGCCCAGCTCGTCTGGGGTCTGCCCCAGGCCATCATCACGGTCTCCCTGATGGCGGCCCTGCTGCCACGGCTGGCCCGCTCGGCCCACGAGGGCGACGCCGGCGCGGTCCGCGACGACATCTCCCAGGGCCTGCGCACCACCGCCGTCGCGATCGTGCCCATCGCCTTCGGCTTCGTCGCCCTCGGCATCCCGATGTGCACCCTGATCTTCGGCTCCTCGGGCACCACCGAGGCCACCAACATGGGCTTCATGCTGATGGCCTTCGCCCTCGGCCTGATCCCCTACTCCGTGCAGTACGTCGTCCTGCGCGCCTTCTACGCGTACGAGGACACCCGCACACCCTTCTACAACACGGTGATCGTGGCCGCCGTCAACGCGACGGCCTCCGCCCTCTGCTTTTTCGTCCTCCCGTCCCGCTGGGCGGTGGTCGGCATGGCGGCCTCGTACGGCCTCGCGTACGCGATCGGTGTCGGCGTCGCCTGGAACCGGCTGCGCAAGCGGCTCGGCGGCGACCTCGACGGCACCCGCGTCCTGCGGACGTACGCCCGGCTGGGCATCGCCTCGGTACCGGCCGCACTGCTCAGCGGCGCGGCCTGCTACGGCATCGGCCACACTCTCGGCCAGGGCGTCGGCGGCTCGTTCGCCTCCCTGCTCGGCGGCGGTGCCGTCCTGCTCGTCGTCTTCTACGTGGCCGCCCGCCGCATGCGCATTGAAGAACTCAACTCGTTGGTGGGTATGGTGCGCGGGCGACTGGGACGGTAAGTCGAGGGCAAGCACAACCATCGTCTGCCACCGCGTGTCGTGCAGAGCGGCGGACTGTGGGCACAATTGGGTTTGGCGTCGGAAAGCTCGCATTGGATGGGGAGGCAGGAGCGACGGTGGCGGAACGGAGCACGGCTGCTGTCGACGTGGCAGACAACAGCGGCGACGAGCCGCTGACCGCGCAGGCGGACGAGTCCACGGCCGACGGCGTGGCCCAGAACCGGGAGCGGGACACGGAGAACGACGAGGCACAGGGGAGCGGCGGGACCGAGAGTCCCGAAAAGGCCTCACCGCCCGAACTGCACAGCGGCCACAAACTCGCCAGGCGCTACCGCCTGGAGGAGTGCGTCACCCGTCTGGACGGATTCAGCAGCTGGCGTGCGGTCGACGAGAAACTTCGTCGCGCCGTCGGCGTGCACATCCTGCCCGCGGACCACTCACGGGCGCGTTCCGTGCTGGCCGCGGCCCGCTCCTCGGCGCTGCTCGGCGACCCCCGCTTCGTGCAGGTCCTCGACGCCGTCGAGGAGAACGACCTGGTGTACGTCGTCCACGAGTGGCTGCCCGACGCCACGGAGCTGACCGCGCTCCTGGCCGCCGGCCCGCTGGAGGCGCACGACGCCTACCAGATGGTCAGCCAGATCGCTTCCGCGATGGCTGCCGCCCACCGTGAGGGCCTCGCGCATCTGCGCCTGACCCCGGGCACCATCCTGCGGAGTTCGTCCGGCCAGTGGCGTGTGCGCGGCCTCGCGGTCAACGCCGCGCTGCGCGGCATCACTTCCGACACCCCGCAGCGCACGGACACGGAGGCGATCGGCGCCCTGCTGTACGCCGCCCTCACCCAGCGCTGGCCCTACGAGAGCGACGCGTACGGCCTGTCGGGGCTGCCCAAGGGCGTCGGCCTCATCGCACCCGACCAGGTGCGGGCCGGAGTCCACCGCGGCCTCTCGGAACTCGCGATGCGCGCGCTCGCCAACGACGGCGCCACCGCCTCGCGGCACGAGTCCGCGTGCACGACGCCCGAGGAACTGGTCAAGGCGATCGGCGAGATGCCCCGAATCCGCCCGCCGGAGCCGGTGTTCACGGCCCCGCCCGAGTATCAGCGCACCACGTACCAACAGGGCTCGTACGGCCGCCAGGCACCCCGCCCGGGCCTCACGCAGCCCCTGCCCACCCCGCCTCCCCCGCTGCAGAGCCGGACGGGCAAGGCACTCAAGTGGGCCGTGTCCGCGCTGCTGATCGCCGCGCTGGGCCTGGGGAGCTGGCAGCTGGCGGACGCGCTCATGGACCAGGGCGGCAAGTCGGACGAGACGAACCAGACCCAGACGACGGACGACGGCGACAAGAGCAGTGACAAGGACAAGGTCACCAGCGCGCCGATCGCCATCGCCGGTGCCCGGGACTTCGACCCGTTCGGCGATGGCTCCGAGAGGCCGTCGGACCTGGACAAGGCGTACGACAGCAGTCCCAGCACGTACTGGGAGACGAACTTCTACAAAGGCGCCGACTTCGGAAACCTCAAGCCGGGCCTCGGGATAATCCTCGACCTCGGCAAGGTCCAGGACGTCGGGAAGGTCACCGTCTCCTTCGTGGGCGACACGTCCGTCGAACTGCGCGCCGCCTCCAGCGACTCCGGTTCGGAGCCCACCTCCTTCGACGCCTACAGCAAGGTCGCGGAGGGTTCCGGCACGAGTGTCGCGCTCTCGCCGGACAAGGCCGTCAAGTCCCGCTACCTTCTGATCTGGCTGACCAAGCTCCCGCTGACGAATGAGGGCACCTACCGCGGCCGGGTGGCGGACATCAAGGTCACCAGCTGAGGCTGAGAGGGAGGGGGTCCGATGGCAGAAGGTGACGGGTACGACGGGGCGAGCGATCAGGACCTCCTCGCCCGCCATGTCGACGGTGACCCCGACGCCTTCGGTGAGATCGTGCGTCGGCACCGTGACCGGCTCTGGGCGGTGGCCCTGCGGACGCTGGGGGACCGCGAGGAGGCCGCTGACGCCGTCCAGGACGCCCTCGTCTCCGCCTACCGGGCCGCCCACACCTTCCGCGGCCAGTCGGCCGTCACGACGTGGCTGCACCGCATCACGGTCAACGCCTGCCTGGACCGCGCCCGCAAGGCCGCCTCCCGCAAGACCTCACCGGTCGACGACACCGAACGGCTGGAGCAACTGCTCGAACCGCACGAGTCGGCGTCGGCCCCGGCCGAACGCAACGATCTGCACCGCCAGCTCATCGAAGCCCTCGGTACCCTCCCGCCCGACCAGCGCGCCGCGCTCGTCCTGGTGGACATGCAGGGCTACCCGGTCGCGGAGGCCGCACGCGTCCTCGACGTGCCCACCGGGACGGTGAAGAGCCGCTGCGCCCGGGGCAGAGCCAGACTCCTGCCGCTGCTCACCCACCTCCGGCCGGAAAACGCCGGTGGCGACAAGGAATCGGGGGATGGACGGAACCGGGCGTCGGGGACATCCGTCCCACCCGCAGCGGGACCAACGGATGCAGGGCCAAGCGATTCAGCTGCTGTGAAGGGCGGAGGTGGGCGAGCGTGACATCCACGACCGACACGGCCGGGCACCCGGACGTCACGGAGATCTCCGACCTCACCGAAGGCCTGCTCACACCGTCCCGGACCGCGGACGTGGAACGGCATCTGGACGAGTGTGTCCTCTGCACCGACGTGTACACCTCCCTGGAGGAGATCCGCGGCCTCCTCGGCACCCTGCCGGGCCCTGTGCGCATGCCCGACGACATCGCCGACCGCATCGACGCCGCCCTCGCAGCCGAGGCCGATGTTTCACGTGAAACATCGGCTCCCGCCGACCGGCTCGCAGACCGTCCCTCGGGTCACGCTCACGCGGCCACCGGGCCGGGGCGGAAGGACCGAGCGCGACGCGGTCGGCGCCGGACCATTGTCCTGAGCACCGTCTTCACCGCGGCCGCCCTGGGGCTCGGCTCCCTGCTGGTGTCGTCGCTGGGCGATGACGCCAAGCGACCCGAGGCTGCGAGCACGTTCTCCGGGAAGAAAGTCGAGACCCAGGTCGCTCAGATCCTCAAGGACCAGGACGGCAAGGAAGACCGCGAAATCACGGGGATGGACACGAACAACCCCAGGGTCAAGATCGTTCCATCGGTCCCTCCCTGCGTCTCCAACGGCATCGGCCGCGGCGACACACGCATCCTTGGCGTCAAGCTGGGCTCCTACGACGGCACGAACGCATATCTCGTGGTGCTGCCCGCAGCGAAGGACACCACCCGCGTCACGGCTTACGTCGTCGACTCGGCCTGTGTGAAGCGGCCGTCGGTTCCTGGAAAGGTTCTGCTGACGCAGTCCTACGCGCTTCGCTGAGCGCGGACACTTCGACCCAGCCCTCCCCCTGTATCCCGTACCGCGGCACCCCTGTGTGCCCGGACACAGCGGGAATGCGGGCCCCGTAGGATCCGTTGGGTGGGGTGAGAGTTCTGAGAGAGGCTCCCACCGGTCGACGAAGCCGTCCAGAAACGAGGAAACACGCCGTGAGCGACGTCCGTAACGTGATCATCATCGGCTCAGGGCCTGCCGGCTACACGGCTGCGCTCTATACCGCACGCGCGTCGCTGAAGCCGTTGGTCTTCGAGGGCGCCGTCACCGCCGGTGGTGCGCTCATGAACACCACCGAGGTCGAGAACTTCCCCGGCTTCCAGGACGGCATCATGGGCCCCGACCTCATGGACAACATGCGGGCCCAGTCCGAGCGCTTCGGCGCCGAACTCGTCGCGGACGACATCGTCTCCGTCGACCTCACGGGTGACATCAAGACCGTCACGGACACCGCGGGCACCGTGCACCGCGCGAAGGCCGTCATCATCGCGACCGGCTCGCAGCACCGCAAGCTCGGTCTGCCGAACGAGGACGCCCTGTCCGGCCGCGGTGTCTCCTGGTGCGCGACGTGTGACGGCTTCTTCTTCAAGGACCAGGACATCGCCGTGATCGGCGGCGGCGACACCGCGATGGAGGAGGCGACCTTCCTCTCCCGCTTCGCCAAGTCGGTGACGATCGTCCACCGCCGGGACACCCTGCGCGCCTCCAAGGCGATGCAGGAACGCGCTTTCGCCGACCCGAAGATCCGCTTCGTCTGGGACAGCGAGGTCGCCGAGATCCAGGGCGACCCGAAGCTCTCCGGCCTGAAACTGCGGAACCTGAAGACCGGCGAACTGTCCGACCTGGCCGTGACGGGCCTGTTCATCGCGATCGGCCACGACCCGCGCACCGAACTCTTCAAGGGCCAGCTGGACCTCGACGAAGAGGGCTACCTGAAGGTCGAGGCTCCCTCGACCCGGACCAGCCTGAGCGGTGTCTTCGGCGCCGGCGACGTGGTCGACCACACCTACCGCCAGGCGATCACCGCCTCTGGCACCGGCTGCTCCTCGGCTCTGGACGCCGAGCGCTTCCTCGCCGCTCTGGCGGACAACGAGGAGCAGGCCGAGCCCGAGAAGACCTCTGTCTGACCCCCATCCGCCCCACCGCAGTATCGAATTAAGGAGCCCCCTGTGGCCGGCACCCTGAAGAACGTGACCGACGACTCCTTCGACGAGGACGTCCTCAAGAACGACAAGCCCGTCCTGGTGGACTTCTGGGCCGCTTGGTGCGGACCGTGCCGTCAGATCGCGCCGTCCCTTGAGGCGATCGCCGCCGAGTACGGCGACAAGATCGAGGTCGTCAAGCTCAACATCGACGAGAACCCGGGTATCGCCGCCAAGTACGGCGTGATGTCCATCCCGACCCTGAACGTCTACCAGGGCGGCGAGGTCGCCAAGACCATCGTCGGTGCCAAGCCGAAGGCCGCGATCGTGCGTGACCTTGAGGACTTCATCGGCTAGTAGTCGACGCAGTGGGCGATGTTTCACGTGAGGGAGCTGGAGGAGGCGGCGCGCATCGACGGCTGCGGCCCGTTCCGCTCCTTCTTCCTC
>NZ_JBSFDA010000184.1:0-19695 GCF_053593675.1 Streptomyces sp. NPDC002156
GAGCAGGAGGCAGACCAGCGCACCCGACAGAACCGCGGCACCGGCAAGGTCCATTCGACCGCCGGCTCGACGAACCCACGAGCCCAACGGCGCGCCCGCTGACGGCATTTGAGAAAATGACACGACCGTGAGACAGAACCCTCCGGCCAAGACATGAGAAAACAGGGCAACTGCAGGTCACGTCGCCGCTCCATGCCACGAGCGGCGAGACCCTACACCACCAGCGTACGAGCGCCAGCGCCTTCCGGCACGCGGGAGGAACAGCGCGCGTGACGACGTCGGCGTACGACGATGTCGTGCTGCTGCACGCCGGCCGAATCCTCCCCGACGGCACCCCCACCAATCCGATCGCGGAGACGTCCGCGCAGTCCACCGACCTGGAGGGGCTGGTGCGCGAGGTCGGAGTGCTGTGGCAGCGTCTGGACGCGGCCGCCACCAAGAACCTGTAGAGCCGCGCCGCCCGGTCCTACGAGTCGAGTGGCTGGCGCACGTCCAGGTAGCAACGCAGCCGTACGCCGGGCTGGCCGACGTCATGCGTCGTACGCTCCTCTGTCGACGTCGCCCACCGGTCGGCGAGCAACTGCTGGAAAGCGAGCGCGGTAGCGTCGTCGGCGGCCGCGACGTCGACGACGACCAGGCCCGGCCTGCTGACTTCTGCGTCAGCTCACTCAATCTCGAAGCTGAGTTTCGGGGAGGACCTGGATGTGTTTGGTCACCTCATCAAGCGCATCCCTGGCCAAGCCGAGAAACGCCTTCCGCTCGGCTACGAATCTCATGCCGGCCTCGTGCACGTTGTCGCTCCTGTTGGGGTGTCTGTCCGCCACGACTGCTTCCGCGTACTCCCGAACGTCTTGGACGAGGGAGGACAACTGATCGACGAGGTTGTGGGCTGCTTCCGCGACGGCCTCAGGGCCCTCCAGCGCCACCACCAGTCCCGCGCTCTCGGCATCCTTGAACTTCAGCCTGATCGCGGCGATCCGCGTCTCGTCGAGCGAGACCGGAGTGTGCCCGGCGCGCAACTCGCGGAAGAAGGCTTGGTTGTCTCGATCAGCGTTGCCCAGCGCTTCGAGGAATGAGAGATAGGCAGCTTGCCGGCGTTCACGGCGCCATCGCTGATGCTCGACCCGCAGGTCATTCAGCTGTACCCGGTCCTGTGATCTTTCTCTGCGCCGTTCCGTACGAGCTGCGATGAAGGCGGTGAGGGCGGCCCCCATGACGGTTCCCAGCACGCCCACGGCCGATACGAAGATGGCGGTCATATCTGCGTTCTTCCCTGAGGGGGTGCGCGCGTACGCCGACATGGGTTCGCCCCACCAGACCGAGTCCACGTGTCTCACTCAATCCAGGCCAGGCTGGTCAGCGCCTCATGGACGCCTGCCTTCATTGAGACGGGACATCCAGGTAGGCGAGCTTCATCTCCTGCCCGTCTGATCTGTCGCAGCGAAGCTTGATCGTTTCTCAACGAAGGTTGAGCGCCGATTCGCGTGAGTGCCCGTCGTCGGCTCCCCGAAGCGGGGGACTGTGGTCAGGAAGCCAAACGACGTCGTCATAGGACGTCGTAGGTCAGGTGCGTCGCGGTCGATGTCGAGGTGATGCTTCGCTGCACGAGCGTGCGTGGCGCTCCGCCTGTGCCAGAGCCCCGCTCAAACCGCCCGAGCCAGTCCGGCTCGCCGCCGTGTATCTCACCGCCTGCGCCCGCCCGGAGGAGACCAGCCCGGTGAGTCTGCGGCGACTCGACTGGCACTGCGGGGCGCACTTCCCCGAGGACGGCGGGCAGGCCCTGCGAGCCCTGCAACACGGAGGCTGGTTGCGCATGCTCCACCTCAACAGCGGGTGGAAACAGCCGGCGACCTACCAACTCGCCGACCCCGTACGCTCCCTGCTCCCCCGCGCCACGCCTGCCGAAGCGCCCCGCGACAGCACTGTGATCAATGTGGCCGGGCAGGAGATGGTCGTGGCGGCCTGGGTCCACGCCTACCACCGCCGTCACGGACATCCACCCGCGTTGCGCACCGTGCTCGCCGCCCACTGCCCACAGGATCCGGCCACACCCTGGAGCACCGACCAACTGAGGGCGGCAGCCCACCAGTTGCAGAGCGCGGGATGGCTGAACGTCGACAACGCGGAAGAACACCCCGCGCAACCCGGGCCGCGCTACTGGCGGCGGACGTCCTCTCCCCGACGGCACAAGCGGCACGCACTCTCCCCTCGTCTGGAGGCCCGGCAGACGCCTCCCGTCCGCCGCACAGTGACACCGCCCGCACCCGAGCGCGTGTCCCGGCCGGCTCAGGGGCCTGATCTCACCTTGCACACCGGGCCAGCCACCGCATTGCCCGCATCCACGGCGTCGGTGGTACCCAAGGGAATCTGGCTCATCCCCGGAGCACACGCCATCCTGCTGCCTGATCGCAACTGAGACGTCACCGGCAGCAGACAGCGGCACCGGGATCTCGGAGACGACCAGTACACCGCTGTCACCCGGTGGGCTGGGAAACCGAACGGCACACACGGCCCGGTCAGGGGCGGCTCGCCGGACCGCCCCGACCCGTTGGTGCAGAAGGCCCAGCCGTTTCGCCTCTCGCGGACGCTGCCCGCCGGTGTGAGGACCGCCTTGACGAGGAACCGGAGCCCGGCTCACAGCTGCGGTGGACGGCACCCTCCCGCTCTCTTCAATGTCCGCGTGGCCGCGGTGAAGGTATTTTTCATGCCTTCCGGGCACTCGTGGAGCCTGCCTTGCGCCTTGCGTGATGCGGCTATTCCTCGGGCGGATCAGCGCGTGCTGCGGAGAGTTCGATGCCTCGAACCCGGCGGAGCCAGCGCGTCAGCAGGTAGAGGGCTCCGCCACACGCGCCACACCATCCCCATCCCTCGGTCAGAAGCATATGAAGGCCGTCGTGCCACATGATGTAGATCGCCAGCCCTCCGACCCATGCGGCGATGGAAGCGCTGATTCTGTCGTCGGAGGACAACAGCCAGTCCACGGGACGCCAGAGTGAGCAGGCCATGTCGTGCAGCCTCATCCGCGCAGCGGCGACCACGAGGCCGAGCGTGTAGGGCACACGGTCACGCCAGCTGACGGTGATGCCCTCTTCCGGAGAGCCCATGAGGTCAGCCAGCCAGGCAGTGCGCATGGAGTGGCCGCGGCGGCCCGCAAGGAGGAGCGCGAACGTGAAGAGCAGGCGGGTGACGGAAAGCGTGACCGAACGGCGTCGTACAGCGAAGGGACGCGTTCGGGTTTGTTCGTCCTGTCCCCAGTCCAATGTCGGGGCGCTGTCGTCCAGTTGGGCTGTCAGCGGCGGGAAAAACCTGAGGATTCCTTGCGCCGCGTCCTCGGGATCGGCGGGCTGCCTGTCCAACGGTCCGGTGCGCGCCGACGGCAGGGCAAGTAGATCTTCATACCCGGCAGCACGCATGTCGTGAGGAGTCACTCCCCCCGAAGGCGCGGAGAGGACGAAGAACGTGTGGTTGAAGTGATGCCGCCACAGGAGGATGTCAGCTTCCCGATGCACCCACCCGGAAGTGAGTGCAGCACGGTCGATCAGGACGATCGCAGCATTGCACTCCAGCAACTGCTCATACAAGCGGGGATGCCACACCTGGCCGGCGATCCGGCCTTCTTCGTTGGCGATCTCGTAGCCCCGGTCGCGGAGTTCCCGGGCGACCAGGCGGTGCACCTGCGCGGTGCAGGTGTCACTGTGTGCGCTGCGGCTGATGAACACCTTACTCACGGCAGCCCTCCCGAGGGGGCGACGTCGCGGCATGCCCTGGCTGCTGCTTCCTCAGCTGCTCGTACCCGGCCTGCCGACGCAAGGCTCATCCCCGGCCTCCCGCGAGACGCAGCATCGAACTGCGGCGCGCCTTACGGGCTTCCAGTGCCTCGGTGGCACGAACACGCCCAGCACCCGTGAACTCGTAGAAGAGACGGGGAGGACGCCCCGGGTGCGGTGTGGCTTCGGTCCGGCTGGTGATCCATCCCCGATCCTCGAGCCGGTTGAGGATCGGGTACACGGTGCCGGGGCCGAGGTCCGCCTCGCGGCAGATCCTCAGCCCCCACGCAGGGCTGTCACCGGTCGCGGCCAGCAGCACCTCGAGCACCGAAATGGTGGGCTTGGTCAACCGCAGTGTTGTCATGCCATCAAGAGAGCATATATCGAGTACGACATACAAGAGGGTCCAGTCGCAGAGCCGTGAGACTGCCGGTGGCTGTCACACCGACAGCACGGCCCCGGCCTCATTCGGTGTGCCGCTGGGTGGGGTCGATCCTGCTGAGGACGGCGCGCACAAGATCGCGACTGTAGGCGGGGGCGTCTGCCGGGGCCGTGGAGGCCGGGCCGGCATGGGATCCGTCCGGCCGGGTGGGTGCGGTGGTGCTGCCGGGGGAAGGCGGGTTGCCGTTGGCTTCGTTGAGCAGGTAGGTGATCTTGGCCCATTGGCGGAAGTTGCCGTGGCAGGCGAGGTCGTCGATCCACAGCAGGTCGTCGGCGAGGACGTGGGACCACAGCGGGTGGTACTGGGGATGACGGTGAGGACTTCGGTCGGGGTGAGGGGTTTGTAGCGCTGCCAGACGAGGATACGTGAGTCCAGCGCGGGCCGGTTCTTGATCTTCTGGTAGCAGTTCTCGGCGCCGACGAGGACGACGGCCAGGCGGGTGTCGTCGTCATCCCACAGTTCGCGGATGAACTCGAAGGCGCGGGTGTCCAGCCACTGTGCTTCGTCGACGACGAGGACGCGGGAGGCTTCGGACAGCGCTTCCTTGATGCGAATACCTCTGGAATCAGCGCTACCGTCCCCCTACAACGGGTGCCCGTCCTCATAGACATCCGGCACCGCCTCCATCACCGTGCTGCCGACGTAGTAGCGGATGGCGCTGGGATATCTTGCGCCCTGCTCGCGGTACATCAGGACCTGGCCCATGAGAGCGCTGATCTGCCATGCGTCACCCAGGGCAGCGGCAAGCAGGCGGAAGGCACGGTCGGCGCAGAGAGGACCCTCCGGGACGGTGAGCCGGATCCCGTCGATCGCGGTTCCCCGGTATTCGAAGCGGAAGACGTAGGGGAGTTCGCTTTTGAGGTAGGCGGCCATCTCGCGCGCCGTCAGGTCGAGAGCCGGGCCGTCGGTGCGTAGGGGCCACGCCAGGTCGATCAGGTGGAGCACGTCGAAATGGCTGCGGGCGAGCCTGGCGGAGTCCCTCGCCCGCCCGTGGTCATGGTTGCCGAAGCCGTTCAGGTTCCAGAGCGGGGAATGTCCCTGGGCGTGCAACTGCCGGAGCACGACAAGCTCCGGTGCGACGTGGTTGAGGTCGTCGTCCAGCTTGAGGTAGCTGAAGGAGAGGTCGCGGGAGTCGATATGGCAACGTCCGTCGATCTTCTGCAGGTGCTTGGTGAGACGGGTAGCGATCGAACGGTCGTGCTTCCCGACGTAGACGATCTCCGGGGTGTCATCAGACTCCTGGTGCAGGAGATAGACACCAGGCCAGTCCTCAAGCTTATCGATGCTCGCAGCCGTGAGGTCGTGGCGCGGCTGCGCGGCGAGGACCCTGAGGAAGAAGTCGACCTGCTCCTGCGGGAGCAGCCGGAATCCTGTGCCGTCGGTGTATGCGACGTTGCGGCTGAAGGGGTAGGCCTCGACGGTGTCTGTCCCGCGCTGGTTGGGCTCGGGGAGGCCGCGCGCCTGGAGTGTGTTCCTGAGCTTGGGATAGATGTCGCTCAGAGCGAGCACCGGCGGGGCGCCCAGGATTCCGTCTCGCACGATGTCCCGCAGAGTCCCGGTGAACGACGTGCAGGCGGTCTCCTGTTCCTCCGGCGGGGGCACGTGGGCGACATGGTCGGCCGCCGTGAGCGTGTACACGCCGCGGATGTCGGTGGTGTCCGCGAGCTGGCTCTCGCCGGCACCCGTCAGGCCGTGGATGACACGGCCCGAGTAGCAGCAGTCGAGGATCACCAGCTTCGCCTGGGCCGGCGAGTCGAGCAGGGCGTTGCGGACCTTGTCGTACTCCAGGCCTGTCAGGTCGGGGTAGCGGAGCTGGGTGCCGCCGGTGGCAAGGCAGAGCGCACCGGTCCTGGTGACGACCCCGTGGCCGACGAAGTAGAGCAGGAGGGTACCCGTGGTGTTCTCGGCCAGGCGGTGCAGTTCCAGTGCCAGCGCGGTGGTGTCGGCGGGATCCGCGAGCATGTGTACCCGGTCTGCGGACCACCCGCAGAGGTCGGGAGCAGTGAGCAAAGCGTGCATCGCCGACAGACTGTTGAGGACTGCCGGAACGTCGGGGAGGGAGGGGTCCTGGTATCGCGAAATACCGATGAGGACGGCGGTGTCGTCAGACTCCATCGGTGTCCTCGCCCAGGAAGCGCCGGATCAGCGCCTCGGCCTCTGCAACATCTCCGGTCTCGAGTTCCAAGGTGCGATCCGCCCGGGTGATGGTGATGCGCACCTTGGTCGGGGTCCGGCGGCTCTGCAGCCATGCGGCGAGAGAACCGGCAAGGACGGTGGCGACACTGCCGGAGCCGAGGGAGACCGTGAGAAAATCGAGGGCGGCACCGAGCTCGCTCTCGGCGGGAGCAGCCGGAGTGACATGGACGCACCCCTGCAGGCCGCGTTCGCGACGGAGCCAATCTGCCGGCGCCAGGCGGTCGTCAAGGGCGCCCGCTGAGTCGAGCATGATCTGGACATCCGCCGTTTTGGTGCCCTCGGTGCGGTGCATCGTGTCCCCGTCTCCGCATGCGCCTTGTGTCCGAACTCCTTGGCTGGTACGAGGAGTTACCCTATGCGGCATCGCCTTCCGATTCAGCCCGGGACCGGGAGCAAGTACTGGAGGCACCAGTCGGTATGCCCCGGACCCAGCTCAGCCGCATCAGTCCCATGCGGCTGAGCCTTGCGGCGTCAGCCGTCGATTCGGTTGAGTGTTCACTCTTGAGCCGTGGTGAGGGACTCCAGGGCTGGCGCGGAGGAACCCACGGCGGTGAGCAGATAGATGTCCGGGGTGTACTTGCCTGCCGTGCGCAGGCCGGACAGTTCGCGTCTGGCCGCCGTGGTGGTCGCTGTATTCCATGCCGGAGCGGCGGTCGCGAGGATGAGCCGGTTGGCGGAGACCGCCTTGCAGCCGTCGATGAGTTTGCACAATTCTCGCTTGGTGTCGCGGTGGCCGTCGCCCAGGGCGGAGGTCTTCTTCGCTTCGCCCAGCCAGATCTCGTCAGCGTTGGCCAGGGCGAAGTCGATCTCTACGAACGGCGAGCCGTCGCGCAGGATCTCGAACTCCGCTCCTACCAAAGGGATCATGCCTCTTGCCTGTTGGCGCAGGTAGCGTGTGGCCAGCAGGGGTACGTCAGCGTTGTTGTCGATGAGTTCGGCAACGGCCGGGTGCAGTTCGTAGGACCACCCGGGTTCCTCGGTGTCCGTCTTCCAGCGCGCCTGGACCAGTTCGTTGTCGGCGCCGCACCGGCGGCAGCGGTAGTGCTGTGCGACTTCCTCCAGTGGATAGAACTCGAAGGCCGGGCACTCCTTGCAGCCCAGGGCCAGCCCCCTGCGCAGGATGCCCTGTGTGGTCCATTCATCGACCTGGGCACGCCGCTGCGGCATGCCCCACTGGGGCGCCATGGCGGTGGCGGCCAGGGCGCGGAAGGACATCACCACCGAGGACTTCAAGGCCCACCAGGCGTCCTCAGGCTGGCTTGGGTGCTGCTGCCCGGGCAGGAACGTCTTCAGTAGATCCCAGCCCGGACCGTGGGCAAGATCCTCGAGAGCCGCACGGGAGCCGAGAAGGCGCTGGGTCACCGCCGTCCGTTTGCCCGCAGCACTCGGCCGTACTGGGCAAGGCGCGGCTGCCATCGTCAGGACGGCTTGCAGGCTAGGCCACCGCAACCGTGGTGCGGCCAACGTGCCTGCCAGGGAGGCGCCTCGGGGAACGAAGTCGAAGCGGTGCGAGGAGTAGGTGATGCCCCCGTCCGCGGCCCGCACGAAGGTCTCCCAGAAGTTGCTGCGTCCCGCGTACAACGCGTCGCCGGTCAGGACACGGTGCGGCGGCACCGGGTGGTCCGAAGCCACCAGCAGGACCTGCCATCTATCCCGGGCGGCGTCCAGCCCTGGCGGCACCTCCGCCGGAAGCCCCAACGTAGCCTCCAGCGAGCCGTCCTCCAGGACAGTGGCCGGCAGTGACCGCGGGAGATCCCATGCCTGGTCGAGGACGTAGAAGCTCCGTCCACTGGTGCGCAACTCGTTGCCCGGCACGCATGCGAACGCCTTGTCGGCTACTTCTTCGCCGTCGACGATGGCGCGCGGCCTTCGGTCCCACATCGTGCGCATCCGCGCCTCGACGTCCTCCAAAGGCACCGAGGCGCTGGTGATGCGGACCATGCCTGTGCCCCTCCAGCGCGGGAATCGGCCAGTGATCGTCATCGCATTCGGGTCCCGCCACGGCAGCCACATGCACGGGCCGTGGACCAGGCCGGCGAGCTGCGCCAGCGCAAAGTCCTCTGGCCTGTCCCCCAGCACCACCACCGGCTCCGCCCGAATGCGGTCGCGGTCCAGTCGCACGCATCTGGCCGCTGCCGGATCGAGCATGGCGAGCGTGTCCCGCGGCGATGACGGATGCAGCCAGTCCAACAGGGCGGTATCGGCCCGCTCGGCGACACCCACTTGCCAGCGTGCCTCAATCGGCACGCGGGAATCGGCGGCCTCTGCTTCGAGGTCCACGCCTACGCGCGCCGCGTAGGCCAAGGCGCTCGGCGTCGCCACATGCGGGAACGGCACTCCCAGGACCGGCCGGGTGGCCACATCGCTCAACGCGCTCAGCCCCGTCTTCGTGGGGTCGTCGAACAGGTGCGTCTCCTGTGTCATCTCCCGTACGGCGTTGACGCCCAGGCGTTCCCGCAGTCCAGATGCAGCCTGTTCCACGTCCGGCACCACGCCGTGGTTCCACGGCTCCGCACGTACAAACGCTGCAGCTTGGCGTCTGGCTTCACCCTCCAGATCGCCCACCACACGATCCACAGCGCCCGGATGGATCGCCTCGACCGTGGCGCCGGACGGCGCGTACGCAAGTACGTGATCGGGCTGCATCCGTCGCATCACGTCCGCCACAACAGGATGATCAACCGCCGAGGCAGGAACAACCGCCCCGGCGCAGCCGCCCCACACCCGGCTCAGCGCACCCAGACCCGCCGCCGCCCAACGCACCCACTCCGCCTCGGCACCCGGCACTACCACCAGCAGACGCGGCGGGCGCGCGAAGGCCCGCAATGCCACAAACCGAAACTCATCAGCCACTCCCCCACTCTGGCAAAGCAGCCGCCGCTCAGGAAGCCGCTGTCCGTCAGCCCACCACGGCACACCCCGTGTGGCGTGGACTTCCGTGCACCACCTACCGTGCTTCTGTGGTTCCTGCGCGGCAAGGCCAGGAGAAGCGGGCTGTGTCTCAACGGCCGGGCGACGGCCGGAAGTGTGTGGGTGCGCCCCACGCCGCCAGCGGCCGAGAAGCAGCTACGGGAAATGTTTCCCAAGCAGTATCCGGTTGGGTGGAGCGGTCATGTCGAATCGGACGACGCACCCTACCGGCCCTGAGTCGGAGGACGCGATCAGGACCTCAGTCAGCGCGCCACGCCGGTCCGGTTCCATCTGCCGCGGCTTTCCCTCAATCATGACTGCCGGTGCGGGTTCCGGGGCCAGGACGGCGACGGCGGCCGTGAGCACGCCGACCACCACGCGGCGTGGGCGCTCGGCGTGCAGGTGTCGAAGAACCTCGACTGGCTGGCTGACCTGGCCGTGGTAACGACCCAGTCCCCCATGGCGTGGCGCAGGCTCCCCTACAAGGTGGCGAAGATGCCACAAAGGGAGAACCACTGCGACTTCCCTTCCTGATCCCACCTCAGCGAGCCAGAGGAAACCAAAGACAACGCCCGGGCGTACCTGCTGAAGGCGAACAGGCACGTGGTCGGCTACCAGGCGGCCCATGACACCGACTATCACCGGCCCTGGGACCTCGTCGACGAGTCGCCGTTCGGCGATGCGGACGACACTGTACGGCCGCGGATCGAGCTGATCTGGGTGGCCGACGCCTATCGGCGCCAAGGAGTGGGCGCCATGCTCGTCCAGGCGCTCGCCGACGACTTCGGCCGCCCCGTCGCTGAGGTGTCCTGGTCCACCCCGGTCAGCGGCCATTCTTCGTGGGTGCCGAACGGCGATGTGTCCGTCTCATCACCGCTCGCGGCGAAAGTGCTTCCCGCTCATGTCGCGCGGATCACTGTCGATCGTACGACCTGGAACCAGGGGCGGGGTCCTCACGAAGGGGTTGCCACATCTGCCGGAACCCACGGTGGTCGATGAGCTTGTCGAAGCGACTCGGCGGTGGGTGCTCTTGCTGCAACCACGTCTCCACGCGAGTGCACTATGAGGTGGGACGTTCCTACGCCATGTGTGGACGGACTCCTAGGATTGTCGCTCAGGGGGCAGCAGGCGGGGGGAGAGCAGTGACACGAGTGCTCATTGTCGGTGTCGGAGCCTTCGATGAGGGCAGCGACGCTGATCGCTCAGATCCCTTGGCCCCTGCGAAGACACTAGATCCGTTGCCCTCGGTTGGGCCGGCCGTCTCCCAGCTTGCGACGCACCTTGCGAAGATGCGGGGGCTGACGATCGTGGGCAGCGGAGCGGCACTCGATCCCGATCACGAAACGCTCAGGCGGTTGTGGCGAGATGCTCATGGGCTGGTGGAGTCGAGCGAGGTTCCTGAAGCTCTTATCGTGCACTTCGCGGGCCATGGAATCGCCGGACAGGGCAATCAGTCGTTGTTCTTGGCGACGCGTGAGACACGGTTGGACAACTTCGCCCGGACTGCCGAGCAGGTGGGGACGTGGCTAGGCGAGGTCGAGGCAACTGCGGACGGGCCGCCGGTACTTTTCATGCTGGACGTGTGCGGAGCCGGCCGACCGGTTATGCAGCAGCTCGTAGACAGGATCAGAGCGGCCGACCGTCGTGCGTGGGTGATCGCTGCATGTGCACCTGACGAGAAGACGTATGCCGCGCGGTTCACGTCTGCGACTGGCCTTGTCATGGAGCGGCTGTCCCAGGGACGGCTCGACATCTCCCCAACGGTGCAGCATGTACCGGTGGAAACGCTGGCACGGGAGATCGACCGAGAACTGGCTCGGTCAGCAGCGGCTGATGACCTTGTCTCTCAAAGCGTCCTGCGGACTGCTCATGCCGAGGCTCATGTGCCAGTGCCACCTTTCTTGCTCAACCCCTCCTATCGCACGAGCGCCGGGCAGCAGTTCCTTCAGTCAGTAGAGACGGGATTGTGGCAGTTCGCGGCAGCTGTCGACCCGGCTCTCGATCCGTTGCACTTCATTTCTCGGGCTTCGGGGTCACCCCAGCAGCAGGACATTGCGCAGGGATGCTTCTTCACTGGTCGGCAGGAGCAGCTCGGGCAAATCAAGCAGTGGCTCGAAGGGCCAAGCGAGCCACCGCTGATGGTGGTGACCGGGAGTCCCGGCTCGGGAAAGTCAGCGCTGCTGGGAGTTGTTGCCTGCCTGACTCACCCTCAACTGCGCGCAGTGACACGCCAGATCGCGCAGGCAGTGGATCGTGAAGTAAGGCCGGAACTGAACCCTGATCTGGCTGCGGTACACGCGCGGCAGCGCGGTCCTGCAGAGGTACTGGCTTCGATCGCGGCTCAGCTCAATCTGGGTGAGGAGCCGGGGCGGGGGTGGACCACCACCGCGATTCTTGACCGGATCACCGAGCAGCGAACCCGGCCGGTGACGGTTGTAGTGGACGCTCTCGATGAGGCTTCGTCCGACTCCGCTTTGGTCGACGCTCTGATTCAGCTTGCTCGGTCTCGCCGGAAACTCGACGAGAAGAGTCCGGACAGGGATCGAGTGGTATGCAGGGTGCTGATCGGGACCCGGCCGTGGTGGGACCGTTATCGAGATCTGCTGAAGGAACTTGAGCGCAGTGACCAGTTTGTCGATCTAGATCAGGTTTCGGTCGAGCAGCGAACCATGGAGCTGCGGGATTACCTGTGCGAGATTCTTGAGACTTCCCGGGTGTACAGCGGGCCGGGGACTGCCGAGTTGCGCGTCGCAACTGCTACTGCAGTTGCCGAGCGGCTAGGGGTCCGAGACGAGGCCGGGTTCTTGTTGGCGTCACTCTTCGCACATTACTTGGTTCATCAGGATGCCCCGCCAAGTGTGGTGGATGTGGTCCACCGGATTCCCTCGGGTCTGCCGGCCATGCTGCAACTGCATCTGGGCATTCTGCAGGAGGAGCATCCGGCAATGGCCTCCGTACTTGCCGCGGTGGCGCACGGGTACGGTCAGGGCATGCCGCTTGAGGTGATCCATCAGGTCTCAAGTGCCTTCGTGACATCAGGCAGCACGGCACCGGGTCTGAACGATGTTCAGAAAGCGTTGGCAGCAGCTTCTTTCTACCTACGGTTCAGCACGGATAGTGACGGACAGCGGCTGTACCGCTTCTACCACCAGAGCCTCGTGGACTATCAGCGCAAGGCGTTCGAGCGTGTGAGCCGGTCCAGCATCCTCGCGTCTGTTCTCGACACTCTGCCGGGGCCTGCCGCTGTGGGGGAACGCAGGTTCGGGTTGGCTCTCCCGTACGTACTGCGGCACGCAGCGCAGCATGCTGCGGACGCCGGAGAGCTCGATACACTCCTCCTGTCTGCGTCATTCCTTGTCCACTGTGATCCGCAACTGCTGAATGAACGACCGGTCAGCCGTTCGCTACGGGGCCGCATTGTGGGACTCCTGTGCCAGGCTGCGCTGTCCGTCGGACACGAACCGTGGCAGCGACGTCTGTGGCTGCGGGATACAGCCGCAATGTGGGGGGAATCGTGGCTTGTCAACGCGTTGGACGCGCTGGAAGAACCTACGGCGCAACCTCCGGAGCACCGTCTGCTGCAGTTCTCTTGGGGCTCGGTGGAGCTCCCTGCTCCATTCGCTGGCTGGAGTCCCGACTTCGTGGAGGCTGTTCTCGTCCGGGGTTGCGATCGATGGCTCGCTGCGGGACTCACGTTTGAAGAGCAGGTCGAGGTATGGGATGTCCGGACGGGAGTGCTTTTGTTCTCTCTGTCGCTTCCAGGTGACAGTCCCCTGACGGCATTGTGCGGCGGGTACGGACGGTTCGGAGCACTGGTGGCTGTGGGACGGTCCGACGGTCACATCGATGTCTGGGATCTCGAGACCGGCAGTATCAAGACAGCGATCAGGACGGATGCCGTTCCTGTGATCGCTCTCGGGATTGTTGAGCATTGCGACAGCTTCCTCGTCGTGGCCTGCGGCGGAGGTGAGGTCACCTCGTATGACCCGACAGGGAGCCGAGTCGCCTCCCTGGATGTCATTGGCGATTGGCTGTGCAACCTGGAAGCCGATGGCGGCGTGGGCGACTTGCAGGAGCCAGATCTCGACATTGAGGGATACGACTGCACCGCAGTCAGTGCAGTCGAACTGGATGGTGTACGGCTATACGTCTCGGGGGCGAAGAACGGTTCGGTGCACGCTTGGGAGGCGGCCGGCAAGGATCTGGTGTGGCCCGGCGGAAGTACCCCTGTCCTCAGCGTTCAGACTGTGCAGGGACCCAGTGGACCCGTCGTGGTGACGGGTGCCGACGACGGCACTCGTGTCTGGGATGTGCGTACGGGGACCCATCAGCCGTTGGACAACGTCGGCCACGCCGGCGCCGGGACGCCGCTGCTTGGAGAGGGCGGGAGGCCGTACTTCGCGTACTTCGAGCCGGGGCACGGAATCCGGGCACGGTCGCTCGACGGGAAGGAGGACGAACCCGCACTCCTGAGCGTCACTCCTGAGCAAGTTTCGAGCGTTGCCGTATTGGCGGTAGACGGTTCGCAACTAGCAGCCATCGCATCGATCCACCACACAGCAGGGTCGGAGTCGTGGGACGAGGCCGTGCTGTTGTCGGAGACACCTCATGCGCAGCCAGGTTCACTCCTGTGGGGGGTATCGCACGCTTCTGCGGTGGACCTCGTAGCAGTGCCTGACCAGGGGGGCTCCCATACCTCCCCAGCAGTCAGTGTGGAGAAGAGCGAAATCTTCAAGGTATGGGACTCCACGGCAGGCACCTTGCTCACGAGTGGTCAGCGTCGGGGTATCACAGCAGTGACTACGGGACGCTTGGCGGAAGCCGAGGTGGTCGTCGTGGCTCACGGCTTCGGGCGACAGGGCTGTATCGAGGTACTCAACGCTGACACCGGTGAGCCGATCGGCCCGCCACTCGAGTGGGAGGCGGTGATGGATCTGTCCATTGGAGAGCTCGACGGCCGTCCGACTCTCGTGGTGCATGCGAGCGATGGAATCTTCTTCATCAACCCAGGTGATCAAGAGCCCCGGCAGGTGCTGTACGCGAACGACGGCAGGCACGGCGGCACCCGATTCTCCGCGCTGGGGCGGCTCAAGGGCGAGTTCGTCGGGATCACAGTGCATGCATGGGACCCGGACTTGACGGAGGAGTGGGTTCCAGACAATTGCCTCATGACGCACACGGCCTCCGGCGAGGACCGCACGCTGGCCCAGGGGATCGGCGAGGTCACCTGCGTGGCGGCCGGACAATGGGGCGATCTTGATGTCGTCTTCATCGGAGGCGTGGAGGGGGCAGTCGCTGTCCGGTGCCTGGAGACTGGTGAGGAACTGGCCCACTTCCAGGGGCATGAGGGCGAGGTGGTGTCAGTGCTGTTCGTAGAAGTCCAGAAGACTCCGTTGCTGGTATCCACTGGCGCCGACAGCTACGTCCGTGTCTGGGACTGCTCCCAGCAAGGCGCACTGCTCAACGAGACTGGATTTCCGGACCTTCTTGGCGCAGTCGCCGTCAACGACGCGGGCGTTTTCGCGGGGTACGGGTCGCGGGTCGCTTTCTTGGCCTGGACGAACCTCGGCAGTGTCGCAGGTTCAAGCGAGAAGACGGAAAGCCGATGAATCACATCGTCATGGTTCATGGAGTGCGCAACTACGAGAGGGGACTTGATCCGGATGCTGCTGCGGACAAGCTCGCGCAAAGGTGGCAGGCACGACTGCAGCTCGGTTACACGGACGCAGGCCTGGGCCACCTTGATGTACCGGACATCACGGCCGCCTACTACGCGCACACGCTTCGCGATCCCGAGGCACAGAGCTCAGATGGTGGGCTTGACGACCTCACACCCCCGGAGCAGCAGGCCGTGCTGGCGTGGCTCAGGGCGGTGGGCTTGCAGGACGAGCCCGCAGAGGGCCAGTCGTGGGGCGGGCTGCCACTGCGTCAAGCGATCGATCTCGTAGCTCGCCGGCGCGGCATCGCTGCCAAGACGCTGGGCCGGATCGCGGTGGCACTGCTTTCGGAGGTCTACAGCTATTTGGCCTCTCCCGCCCGCCGTCGACGGGCTCGAGAGGTCGTCGCCGAGACGATCCGCGCGCGTGGCGCAAAGGTCGTGGTGGCGCACTCGCTGGGGTCGGTCGTCACCTACGAAGCCCTCCATGCCTACCCAGATCTTGGCGTCGAAGTGCTGGTTACGCTCGGTTCCCCGCTGGGGCTGCCAGGGGCGGTGTTCGACATGCTGGAGCCGTCCCCTGATACGTCACAGCGCGGACAGCGCCCGGCTGGCGTACGCCACTGGATCAACATCGCTGATGCCGGCGATCTTGTAGCGCTTCCCCGGCGCCTGGGTGACCGCTTCCCTGTCGACGTTCATCAGGAGACACACATGGCAGCAGTCGACTTCCATACCCTTGACACCTATCTCGGCAACGGGCTGACAGCTGCGGCTCTCGCCCCACACTGCGCCGACTGTTAGCTTGATCATTAACCTCGCTGCTGTTTCAGGCGGACGTGTTCGGTGAGGGTTTCGATTCGTTTCACGGTCTTCCCGGGTTCGTGACGTGGGGCTGACCTGCGGTTCTTCGAGCCGGGTGGGCGTCCGGGGCCGGGCTTGGAAGGTCTGGGCACGTCGGCGGGACGGGCGGTCTTCACGCGGAGGTGGCGGAACCCCCGGCGGACCCGGGCAGGGGTGAGCCGGCGAGGCTGCGCCGGCCGCTCCCAGGGCCGCCGAAGATCCTCAGTGAGAGGCCGGGCGAGGCGGAGTTGCGTGTGGGCGGCGATGATCAGCCACGTCCACAGGTCGGCCGTGTGCGGATCGCGGACCTTGGGGACGGTCCAGCCCAGGGTCTGTTTGAACAGCCGGAAGGTGTGTTCAAGATCGAATCTGCGGAGGAACGCCTGCCAGCGTAGGTCGACGTCTGCGCCGGTCATCCCGGTGCGCGAGGACCACAGCCACACCGGCTTCGGGTCGCGGTCACCGGGCAGGTGCCCGACCTTCAGCCGGATCAACGTGCCGTGGATCAAAGGGAGTTCACCGCAGTGGTCGAGCCAGGGGCCACGGGCCTGCAATCGGGGGTGCATCCGGTCCCAGGCGAGGGCTTCGGCCGTGCCGTAGCGGGTGGTGTCGCACGTCGTGGCCTGGTCAGGGGTGTGCCAGGACTCCGGCTTGGAGAAGGTGAGGACGCCGCCGTGCTTGCGGGGCTGTCCGCCGCGTGGGGTGGAGCGGCGTGGGCCGGCATCCCGGAGCATGACGCGGTCCGAGCGGAGCCGGCCGACCAGCTCGACGGGAAGGTCGGCCAGGACGTAGGCGAGGCGGGTGACGTCGTAGCCGGTGTCCATGACGACGAGGATGTCCGCGTCGCCCGGCCGCCATTGCCCGGCGTGCACCAGCCGGGTGACCACCTCGCGCAGCTGGGTGGCGGTCACCGCGGTGGCATCGTCACACGGCCCGAGCCGGATCGCGTCCAGCACGGCCGTCCAGGACGTGCGTCCCGTCTCCAGCGCGGCGACGAAGGAGTAGGGCCAGCCGGGGATGAACTGATCCGCGCTGCGGCCCCGTCCGTAGACGTGGCAGAACAGCAGCTCCGGGCTGGTGGGGGCGTCGGGTCGCAGCCAGTTGCTCACGTCCACCGCGAGGACGATCCGCCCGTCGGACGCCCGCGGCAGCGGCGTGGAGGCCAGCAGCCAGCGCAGGCGGCGCGGTTCCAGCCAGCCGTGGTTGACCGCGTCGTACATCGCCCCGTGCCCGCGCCGGTGCTCAGCCGTGAGCGTCAACTCGACCAGCGACGTCACCGGGCCGTCCGAGCACAGCACCGCGTCGGTGAGCTCGAAGAGCGCATCCGCCCGGGTGTAGAGGCAGTCGTAGAACTGGACACGAAAGTGGGACAGGACGCCCAACGCGGCATCAGCGGACTGTTCAGCGGCGAGACTCTTCACCAGCGGCCGTTCCTTCACGTGACGTTGCTCGACACCTCGAAGCGTGAAGAACGGCCGCCCTGCTGTCCCGGAAACGAACCAAGATCAGCGGGTCAGGTGAACGGCCGAGGTTAAACACCAAGCTAAGACCGTGTCCTACGTGGTGAGGCGGACAAGCCGTTTGTAGCAGCAGATGGCGGCGGCGAGGCCGAGAAAGGCGAGGTAGTTGCGGGGATTGCGTTCGTAGCGTGGGCTGAGTCGGCGGTAGCCGGACAGCCACGACATGGTGCGTTCGATCACCCGGCGGCGGCGGCCCAATCGTTCGCTGGACTCGATTCCTTTGCGTGCGATCCGAACTCCGATGCGCTTGCCGCGTAACCATTTCCGCAGGTCGGCGCGGTCGTAGGCTTTGTGCGCGTGCAGGCGCTGGGGCTTGAAGTGGCGGCCGCGGTGGGGGTCGTGTCTCGTTTGGTGACCCTCGATCATGGGCTTCAGCCCTTCGCTGTCGTGGGTGTTGCCGGCCGAGACGCCGACGAGAAGGGGCAGTCCGTTCGCGTCCGACAAGATGTGCATCTTCGAACCCGGCTTTCCCCAGTCCACGGGGCTCGGACCTGTGTGGTCGCCCCCTTTTTAGCCCTGACGTGGGCGGTGTCGAGGACGACGCGGGTGACGTCGACGAGGCCGGCGTCGTCGAGCCGGTGCAGCACAGCCTCATGGAGGCGGCCCCAGACGCCGGCTCTCGACCAGATGAGGAACCTACGGTGAGCCGTCGACTTCGATATGCCGAAACAGGGCGGCAGTTGGCGCCAGGCGCAGCCGCTGACCAGGACGTAGATGAACGCCGCGAACAGCGTCTCATCAGGGGTGTCCTGCGTTCCGCCGCCCTGCGGCCGCACTCAGGGCGGGATCAGCGGCTTCGCGATCCCCCACAGTCCGTCCGGAACAATCCAACTCCACGTACCCCGCCCCATACCGAAACCAACGTCCGCCTCACCACGTAGGACACGGTCTAAGACTGGGCTGGCTACAGGGGCGGGTTGGCCGAGAAGAACCCGCCGATGCTCCGCGTCAGTCGGGTGGCCTCGGAAAGCCCGTACCGGAACGCGAGCAAGGTATAGACCAGCACGAAGAACGCCGCCACTGCCAGCGGCACGAGAAACTCCACTGGCGCCCCCAAAGGCGACAGGACGGCGAACAAGACGATCACGATAGCTACCGCCGACAGGCAGGCGGTTGCCAGGCGCCGCCCGTCGAGCCGGTCGGGTTCAAGTGTGGTCTGCTCGGCCAGTGCCTCCGCTGGCAATATCGCGGTGAAGTGACCAGCGGCGATGTTGTTGGCGGCAAGAGCTGCAAGTGCGGCCAGTTGTTTGGCCGAGGCCGTGCGGTCGGCAGCCAGCTTGTCTGCCGCCTCGATGAAAGCGGCGTCGACACGGCTGAGATGTGTGGTCAGTGCTCTGCGCAGGGCTCGGCGCTGGCCGAAGTCTTCGGCGACGTGGCGGGCAAGCATCCGCAGCAAGAGACCTAGGTTGGAGACCTGCTGGCTGAGCTTGATGGCTTCCGTGTATCGGGCGTTCTGGCGGGCGACGGTTGCGCTGGCCGTGAGCAGCTTCAGCAGAGGGTAAATCGGCTTTGAGCAGCGCGGTATGGTCTCGCCCATCGCTGCCATTTGAATCCAGCAGATGCCGAGGGCGAGCAGATTACAGATGAGGAGTAAGTCGACCATACTGTCCCAATTGAGCTGACCTATGGTGCAGTCCTGGTCGGTCGTCGGTTCCAATGATCCACCAGGCGTACAGACGCCACGGTTAAAGGCCCAGGCCAGGGCCATGAAGGCGTCACCACCGGCGTTAAGCTTGAGCATTTCCCGTAGATACGTTCGCCGCTCATACGCCAGCGCGGCACGGATGGTGTCGACCTCCAGCGTGATGTTCAACTCCACTGCTGCTGCCTCGCCTGCGGTTACACGCTTCTCGATGCCCCGGTGATGCAACCGCAGTATCGGGTGCGCCCAGGAAGGTCGACCTTCAGAAGCCACGTGTCTCCCCCCCCCAAGCCATCAAACGGTGGAGGAAGCATATGAGTATCCACAGGCAGCGGGCACGCAGTTGTCTGGCTACGACAGCACCAAAAAGAATGTAAGTTTTCAACCTTTTTGTCCGGCCGGATACTCGCGAGCTGAACGTTCGTCACGGTTTCTCATTGATCCGTCCGCGCGCTATTCACATCAGCATCGCAGTCGAAGCCAACGGTGGAGCTCCCCGCGCAGCGGTCGTTGCGGTAACCGTTGAATGGACGTCGACCACGCAGGTCAGCGACCTACCGGAGCTTCATTCAGGCAATTCCGTCGCGTCGTTACTGACTTCGATGTCCAAGAAGTGCCGTTGTTCCGTAAAGGCGGCAGCAGCACCGGGCTGGGACATAGTTCGGGCCGGCACGTCGACCCCGCTCGCGTCACCCCTCACGCCGGCGGCGCGCCCAGGC
>NZ_JBSFDA010000185.1:0-19679 GCF_053593675.1 Streptomyces sp. NPDC002156
GGCCATCGTCGCCGCGCCGCCCTCGTGGCGTGCGGCGACGAACCGCGCGCCCGCCGCCACCAGGGCGTTGGTGACGTGGAAGTTCCCCGAGCCGACCACGCCGAACACATGGTCGATCCCGGAGGCGGCCAGCGCCCGTCCGACGGCTTCCGCGACCTTCATGACCGCTCCACCAGGGCGAGCACACGCGCCGGGGACCCGGACCCGCTGACGATGGGCAGCGGCCCCGCGACGACGACCGCACCGGTCGGCGGCAGCGCGGCCAGGTTCTGCAACTGGGTCAGGCCGTACTTGTCGCTGCCCATCAGATACGAGTGGCAGGGGAACGCCGGGTCGAACGAGTGCGCGCCTCCGGCGTCCGTGCCCACCGTCTCGACGCCGAGGCCGATCACCGGCGACTCCTCAGCCACCCAACGGGCGCACTCCGGGGACAGGCCTGGCGTGTGCGGGCCGTTCTCGTCCGCGTTGAGGAACGGCTCCTGGGCGTGCGAGCGGGCGTCCCAGCCCGTACGGAGCAACAGCCAGCCCCCGTCCGGGAGTTGGCCGTGCTCGGCCTCCCAGGCCTTCACATGGTCGACCTCGACCAGGAAGTCCGGGTCCTGTGCCGCCTCGGCGGTGAAGTCCAGCACCGCCGCCGGGGCGATGAGCCGGCCCGCCGGTACCGAGGCCACGTCGGCGAGGTCCTTGCCGGTGACCCAGTGGTTGGGGGCGTCGAAGTGGGTGCCAGTGTGCTCGCCGCTGCGGAAGTTGTTCCAGTACCAGGCCGGTCCCCGGTCGTCGTACCTGCTGATCTCCTCCAGCTCGAACACGGCGGTCTGGCCGAAGGGCGGAGGCAGCTGGAGCACCGGTGTGGACGACGACAACGGCGCGGTGAGGTCGACGACTTCGATCGACCCGCCGCGCAGGCCCGACACCAACGAAGCGAGGACGGACGGCTGGGACATGTATGCCTCCTGGGACGCTGCTGGAGCCTCCAGCATCCCAGTCCGACGTGGTGTCAGACGGGAGCGTCCCAGAGCACATGCAGGGTGGCCGGCTTGCGGAAGACCAGGCCCTGCGGGGTGACGGGGTGCTCCGGGTCGAGACGCAGGCCGGGCAGGCGTTCGAGGAGGCGGTGGAGGGCGATACGGGTCTCAAGGCGGGCCAGGTGCGCGGCGATGCAGTAGTGCGGGCCGTGGGCGAAGGCCAGTTGGAGGCGGGCGTTGTCGCGGCGGACGTCGAAGCGGTCGGGGTCGGGGAAGACGGCGGGGTCGCGGTTGGCGCCGGTGAGGGAGACGGTGACCAGGTCGCCTCGGCTGATCGTGGCCGGGCCGAGGACGGTGTCGCGGGTGGCGTAGCGGTCCACGACCGCCGCGCCGGGTTCGAGGCGCAGCGACTCCTCGATCGCGCCGTCCAGGAGGTCGAAGTCGGCCTGGACGTCGGCGAGTTGCCCGGGATGCCCGAGCAGGTGGAGCAGCGCGTTGGTGATCATCGCCTCGGTGGTCTCTATGCCGCCGAACATCAGCACGGCCGCGTTGGACGCCACCTCGGGCACGGTCAGTTGTCCGGCGGCGGAGCCGAGGAGGGAGGCGGTGTCCCTGTCGGCGACGGTGGCTTCCACGGCGGCCCGCAGCTGGGCGTAGGCCGCACTGCCCGCGGAACTCGCCGTGTGTCCGGCGGTGATGTCGGAGACCGAGCGCACGATGGCGTCGTACCAGGCGAGGACGGTGTCGGCGGTGGTGCCGGTGAGACCGAGCGCCTCGGTCACTACGGCGACCGCGAGCGGTCCGGCGAAGGCGCGCCGCAGTTCGGCGGCGCCGGTCGGCGGGAGGGCGGTGATGAGCCGGTCGGTCTCGCGTTCGATGCAGGCGGTGAAGCCCTCGCGCACGTCCCGGGGGCGGAAGGGGGCGTTGAAGGGCTCTCGGTGACGGGTGTGCTCGTCACCGTCGAGGGACAGCATGCTGGGGCCGACGACCTGCGCGGTGGAGAAGCGCGGGTCGTCGACGGTGAACGTCCCGGAGTCCCGCATCACGGTCAGCGCGAGATCGCGCCGGGTGACCAGCCAGCCGCCCAACTCCGGTAGCCAGGACACCGGTTCGTGTGCGCGGAGCAGGGCGAGGCGGGCGTGCGGGTCGTCGGCGAGTTCGGCGAGGGTGGTCTCGGCGCCGAGGGGGCAGGGGTCGGCGAGGTGGGGTGTCATGCGGTGCGAACTCACTCTCGGTGGCCGGTGCTTGGGCATGGATGCGGGCATGGGCATGGGGCTCTCATTCGACGAACAGCCCCCGTGCCGCGGCCCGCGCGTCGAACTCCTCCAAGTGGGCCTGCGCGTCCGGCAGGGCGTCGCACATGGCCTCAAGGAGCACCTGACCGAGCAGCATCGGAGCGCTCACGGTGTCGAAGACCAGGCCGGTGCCCACGGCGGCCGGAAGCAGCACATCGCTGTGGGCGGCCACCGGGGCGAACGTACCGTCGGCGATCGTCACCACCGTCAGCCCCGCGTCCCTGGCATGGTCGAGGGCGTCGAGCAGTTCGCGCGGGTGGCGCGGCAGCGCGAAGCACAGGAGGGCGCTCGCACCGGCCTGCCGGGCCGCGTCGATCCGGTCGGCGAGCAGCGAGCCCCCCTCGTCGAGCAGCCGTACGTCGGGATGGACCTTGGCCGTGAAGTAGGCGAACCCCCGTGCCTGGGCGGCGGACGCGCGCAGCCCGAGCACCGGCAGCGGCCGGGAGGCGGCGAGCAGCCGTCCCGCGCGTTCCACGGGCCCCGGGTCCGCGAGCAGGGACGCCAGCTGCCGCAGATTCTCGATCTCGGCCTGTACGGCTTGCTGGTACGGGTTGTCCGACCGCTCCCCCGGTTCCGCGCCGGCGGGTGCGACGTCCCGCAGATGCTTGCGCAGCGCCGGATAGCCGTCGAAGCCGAGGGCGACCGCGAACCGGGTCACCGACGGCTGGCTCACGCCTGCCAGTTGGGCCAGTTCCACGCTCGACAGGAAGGGCACGTCCGCCGCCTGCCGGACCAGACAGTGCGCGATACGGCGCTGTGTCGGGGTGAGCCGACGTCCCTCGAAGAGCTGGTGCAGCCGTACGGAGGAACCGGCCGCCTCGGCCGTGTCGGTGCCGACGCCGTCGCTCATCTGCTCCCCAGCCGGTCGTGTTCGGTCCCCTCTCTCCCGCCCGACGGGCCGGGCGGGAGAGGGGGCGGACGGTATTGCCACAGCCGAACCGGGTCAGCTCACGAGACCGGCGCTCGTCAGCCACTCCTTGGCGACGTCGCTGGAGTCCTCCTTGTCGTTGACGAGCTTCTTCATCATCTCCAGCAGGTCCTCGGTGGTGAGCTTGGCGGAGACGCCGTTGAGCGCCGCCTTCGCCGTGTCGTCGACCGCCGACTTGTAGACCAGGGGCGTGACGTTCTGCGAGGAGAAGAGGTTCTTCGGGTCCTCCAGGACGACCAGCTTGTCCTCGACGATGGCGGGGTCGGTGGTGTACAGGTTCGCGGCCTGTACGTCGCCGTCCTTGAGCAGCTTCACCAGGGTGGTCTGGGCGCCCGCGTCCAGCGGCTGGAACTTGCCGAACTCGACGCCGTAGACCGACTTCAGGCCCTCCCCGCCCTGCTTGCGGGTCTTGAACTCCGAACCGGCCCCGATCGTCATGTCCTTGGCGACCGGCTTGAGGTCGGCGAGGGTCTTGAGGTTGTACTTGGCGGCGGTCTCGGCGGTGACGGTCACCGAGTCCTTGTCCTCGGCGGCGGCGGAGTCGAGGATCTCAACGGACGAGGGGAGCTTCGCCTTCAGCTCGGCGTTGACCTCCTCCGTGCTGGTGGCGGTGCTGTTCTTGTCGACCGCCACCGAGAGCAGGGCGCCGTTGTACTCGGGGAAGACACCGATGCCTCCCTTGACGACCTGGTCGTAGTAGACCTCGCGGGCGCCGATGTCGAACTTCCGGGTCACCTTGAGGCCCTTGGCCTCCAGGGCCTGGGAGTAGATCTCGGCGAGGAGCTGGTTCTCGGGGAAGTTCGCCGAGCCGACGACGATGGATTTCCCGCTGCCACCGCTGTCCGCGCTGTCGCCCGTCAGCGGGTTGCTGCTGTCGCTGTCACCGCCTCCGCAGGCGGTCAGCGAGAGTGCGGCGATCAGACCGAAGGCGGCGCCACGGTACATGCCTCGCTTGGTGCTCATGGTGTTTCCTTTCTCGGAGCCCGGAGGCTCGGCAACTCTGCAGACGAAGAAAATCAGGACTTCGACGCCGAGACCCGAAGGCCCGGCGAGACGATGACGCGCCGCAGCGCGGTGAAGGCGACCTGGACGACGAGGGCCAGTACGACGACGACGGTCGAGCCGCCGATGACCAGTTCGTAGTCGTTGCGGGAGAGCCCGTCGACGATGAACCGGCCGAGGCCCCCGAGACCGGGGTAGGCGGCCACGGTCGCGGTGGCCACGACCTGGATCGCGGCGACCCGGAGGCCGAGGAGGATCAGCGGCAGCGCTATCGGCACCTCGACCCGTACCAGGACCTCCCACTCGGTCATTCCGACCCCGCGCGCCGCGTCCCTGGTGTCGGGGTCGACACCCCGGACGCCCTCGAAGGTGTTGATGAGGATCGGCGGGACCGCGAGCGCGACCAGGGCGATGAGGATGGGCGTCACGCTGAGCCCGGCGAGGGTGACGACGAGGACCACCAGACCGAAGGTGGGGATCGCCCGCGCCAGGTTCGCCACGCTCGCCACGGCGAACGCCCCGCGGCCGGTGTGCCCGACGAGCAGCCCGAAGGTCAGCCCGATGAGGGCGGCGAACAGCAGGGAGATGCCGCTGTAGGTGAGGTGTTCGAGGAGCCGATGGGGAATGCCGTCGTCGCCGTGCCACTGCTGCGAGGACGTCAGCCAGTCCCACACGAGTTCGACCTGGTTCAGGAAGTCGTTCATGGCGCCGTCACCTTGTTCCGGGACCACGGCGTCAGCAGCCGCTGGGCGAGTACCAGCAGGGCGTCGGTGGCGAGTGCGAGCAGCATGATCAGCACGATCGCCGTGATGATCGGGGTCGGGAAGTCGAGTTGCAGGCCACGGGTGATGTAGTACCCGAGTCCGCCCTGTCCGATCAGCTGTCCGACCGCGACCAGGCTGATGGACGACACGGCGGCGACGCGTACACCGGCGATCACGATGGGTACGGCGATCGGCAGTTCGACCTGGACGACACGCCGTATCTCGCCGAACCCCATCGAGGTGGCCGCGAGCCGGACCGGTTCGGGTACCGAGGCCAGCCCGTCCACGACATTGGGCACCAGCACCGACAGGGTGTAGAGCGTCAGCGGGATCATCACCGTGCGTTCGGTGAGCCCCGTATAACGAACGAAGATCATGAACAGGGCCAGCGACGGGATCGAGTACAGGATGTTGGCCACGGTCAGCACCGGTGGGTACAGCCAGCGCCAGCGGTGGCAGAGGATGCCCAGCGGCACCGAGATGATCAGCCCGAACAGCACCGGCAGCAGACCGAGTCTCAGATGGATTCCGGTGTAGTCGGCCAGCTCGGCGGCGTGATCGCCGATCCACTGCCACCGGATCAGGGGCTCGTCGTCACTCATCGTTTCGCACCGCCCGTCCCGTCGGCGCCCGGGTCCGTCCCAGCGGGATCGGCGGGATCGGCGGGATCGGCGGGTTCGGCAACGTCCGGCGTCCCGGCGGACAGCTCGTGGGCGTCCGCGACCCCCACGACCGCGCCGTCCGCGTCAACGCCCACCGCGAGCCGGGCGGGCGACAGGAGTGCCGAGTCCAGGGCGGCCCGTGCCGAGTCGCCGACGAGGCTGAAGGTGTGGCCGAGCGGCACCAGGGTCGCGTCGGCGAGCGTGCCGCTCTCCGGCAGGTCGGCGACCGCGGCCCAGCCGAGCGGCCGTCGGGCGTCGTCGACGACCAGCACCCAGGGCTCGTCGCCCGTCCGTGCCGACGCCACCGACGCGGTCGTCGGCAGCAACGGACCGTCGCGCAGCGGCACGTTGGCCCCGTCGACGAAGGACAGTCGGCGGATGCCCCGGTCGTGCCCCACGAAGTCGGCCACGAAGTCGTCGGCGGGCTCGGCGAGCAGCCGCTCGGGGGTGTCGAACTGGGCCAGCCTGCCGCCGGTCCGGAACACCGCGATGTTGTCGCCGAGCTTGATCGCCTCGTCGATGTCATGGGTGACGAACACGATCGTCTTGTGGAGTTCCTTCTGCAGCCGGATGAACTCCGCCTGCAACTCCGCCCGGACAATCGGGTCGACCGCGCTGAAGGGCTCGTCCATCAGCAGTACCGGCGGGTCGGCGCCCAGCGCCCTGGCCACCCCGACGCGCTGCTGCTGTCCGCCGGAGAGCTGGTTCGGATAGCGCTTGGCCATCTCGCTCGGCAGGCCCACCAGTTCCAGCAGTTCCGCCGCCCGCGCCCGCGCCTTCTTCCGGCTCCAGCCGAGCAGCAGCGGAACAGTGGCGATGTTGTCCAGAATGGTGCGGTGCGGGAACAGCCCCGCGTGCTGGATCACATAGCCGATGCCGCGCCGCAGCTCGGGTGCGTGGACCTCCCGGATGTCCTGCCCGCGCAGGCTCACCGTCCCGGCCGTCGGCTCCACCATGCGGTTGATCATGCGCAAAGTCGTGGTCTTGCCGCAGCCGGAGGGACCGACCAGGACCGTGATGCCACCCTCGGCCAACTCCAGCGACAGATCGTCCACCGCAGTGGTGCCGTTTGGATAATTTTTGCTCACCGCGTCGAATCTGATCAAAGCTGCCCCTTACCCGACTGCATATGGTCATGCAGAGTTATCCGTGACTGAATGACAGTCAATGCCCATCTGTAAACGGCACGTTACAGTCACACGAAATCAGGCCAGGGACGTCCGAAATGTATGGAGACACCTCATGAAACCGGTCTGGTTCACCTTTCTGAACGGCTCGGACATCGAACAGCTGGAACTCACCGACGGCGAGATCCTGGACGCCGTCGAGCAGGGTCTGCGCGCCCAGGGCCAGGGCGAGACGGTGATCGAACCGCGCGTCCATCTCGTCCCCGACCCCGCGTTCGACGGTCACTTCAACGTGCTGCGCGGCTATGTCGCCCCGCTCGCGCTGGCCGGCGTCAAGATCGTGGGTGACTACGTCGGCAACTACAAGGCCGGCCTGCCGTCCGAGATGGCTCTGCTGAACCTCTTCGACCCGCGCACCGGTATGCCGGTGGCCGTGGTCGACGCGACCGCCCTGACCGAGATGCGCACCGGCGCCCTCACCGCGCTGGGGGCGCGCCATCTGGCCCGCCCGGACTCCAGGGTGCTCGGACACATCGGCGCCCGCGCCACCTCGTACTGGAACGTCCGCCTGCTCGACCGGATCTTCGACCTCACCGAGATCCGCGTCCACTCGCGCCGCCCCGAGAGCCGCGAAGCCTTCGCCGAGCGGCTGGAACGGGACCTCGGCAAGCCGGTCGTCGTGACGGAGGACTGGCAGACCTGTGTGGAGGGCGCGGACATCGTGGTGGAGGCGTCCCGCCTCGACCGCCCGGAGCCGCTCCTCAAGACGGAGTGGATCGCGCCCGGCGCCCTGGTCGTGCCCTACGGCACGAACAGCGCGGTCGAACTCAGCCTCACGGACATCATGGACAAGATCGTCGTCGACGACTGGGGCCAGGCCCACGCCGGACCGTTCGGCGCCCTGCGCACCCACGTCGACTCCGGCAGGCTCAACAAGGACAACCTGCACGGCGAACTGGGCGAGATCGTCGCGGGCCACAAGCCCGGCCGTGAAAGCCCCGACGAGACGAACCTGTTCTGGCACCGCGGCCTCTCCCTCTCCGACATCGCGCTCGGCGCCGCCATGCTCAAGAAGGCCGAAGAGCGCGGCCTCGGCCAGAAGCTCCGCTTCTCATGACGCGCATCAGCAGCAGCACGGTCGTCGTCGACGGGCGGACCCTGTCGTACGAGGATGTCGTCGCCGTCGCCCATCACGGCGCCCAAGTCGCCCTGGCCGACGAGGTGTTGCCGCGGCTGGTGCGTGAGCGGGCCGTCGTCGAGGACATCGTCGACCGCCAGGTCCCGACGTACGGCCTGACGACTGGCCTGGGCACCCGTTCCTCGTACGCCCTGCCGCGCGCCGAGTTGGAGGCGTTCAGCGTCCGTACGGTCCGGGGACGGGCGAACGCGGTCGGCGATCCGCTGCCCGTTCCCGTCGTACGCGCCGCCGTCCTCGCCCGCGTCAACGGCATCGCGGGCGGCGGCAGCGGAGTGCGGCCGGAGATCGTGCGCCTGCTGGTGGCGATGCTCAACGCGCGCGTGCATCCCGTGATCCCCGAGGTCGGGTCGATCGGCGCCTCCGACCTGTGTCAGCTGGCGCATGTCGGGCTGGTCGTCATCGGGGAGGGCAGCGCCGAGTTCGACGGCGAGGTGCTCGACGGCGCGACTGCACTGCGGCGGGCCGGTCTCGCGCCGGCCCAACTGGGCCCCAAGGACGGGCATGTCCTGTGCAGCGCGAGCCCGCTGGCGGCCGGACAGGGGGCGCTCGTCCTGCACGAGGCCGCCGAACTCCTCGCCCTGGCGCAGGCGGTCACGGCACTGACGTACGAGGGTTTCCGGGCGAACACCAGTCCGCTGGACGCCCGGGTACTGGGCCTGCGCCCCGCCCCCGGCCAGTCCCGCGCCGCGCGTGAGCTGCTCGCCCTGCTGGACGGGGGTGAGCTGGGCGATCCGCGCAACGCCCGGCGGGTCCAGGACCCGGTCAGCCTGCGCTGCGCCGCCCAGGTGCACGGGGCTGCGTACGCGGCCCTGGACTTCGCCGGGGCCGCCCTCGATCCGGAGCTGAACGGCTGCGGCGACAACCCGGTCGTGCTGCCCGACACCGGCGAGATCCTCTCCTCCGGCAACTTCCACACCCCGGCGCTCGCCCTCGCCCTCGACACCCTCGCGCTGGCCCTGACCCAGACGGCGTCGATCTCCGCCGAGCGCATGCGTCGACTGCTCGACCCCGGTGTCAGCGGGCTGCCCGCGAACCTGTCGCCGTACGGGCCGGAGCGGTCGGGCTTCGCGCCCCTGTCCAAGACCGCGCAGGCGCTCGTCGCCGAGATCCGGCTGGTGTCCACGCCGGTGTCCACCGATCCCCGCCATGGCGCGGACGCCGTCGAGGACGACTCGACCAACGCGTCGCTGGGCGCCCGACGGCTGGCCACGATCCTGGTCCGGCTGCGGCAGCTGCTCGCCGTGGAGGCCGTGGTCGCCGCACAGGCGGTGGACCTGGCGGCACCCCAGGCGCTGGGCCGAGGACCGCGCCTTCTGCACCGGGCGATCCGGGCTGCCGTGCCCCGCCTCGACGACGACCGGCCCTGCGGGGTGGACGTGACGGCGGTGAATGACGGCATCCTGGGGTCCGACGACGTCCGGGGCGCACTGCGCGCATTGCTGGAAGAATCGTCGGCACCGGCGGGAGGAACGTCATGACCAGCGTCGACGTACACCAGCATCTGTGGACCCCGTCGCTGGTGGCGGCCCTCCGCGCCCGCCGCGAACCACCGTTCCTGGACGGCTGGACCCTGTACCTGCGCGGTGAGCCGCCCTTCGCGATACCGCCCGCCGACCACGACATCGCCCGCCGTGCGGAACTCGCCGCCGCCGACGGGCTCGGCCGGGTGCTCGTCTCGCTGTCCGCCCCGATCGGCGTGGAGTGGCTGCCCGCCGCCGAGGCCCGGCCCCTGCTGGACGCGTACCACGAAGGATCGGCCGCTCTTCCGAAACCATTCGACGCCTGGGCCGCAGCGTGCGTACGGGACATCGACGCGGACGCGATGGCCAAGGACCTCGACCGGGGGTTCGCCGGTCTCCAGCTCCCGGCGAACGCCCTTGCCGACGCTGCGGGTTACGCGCGCTGCGCCCCGCTGCTCGACCTGCTCGAAGAGCGCGACCTGCCGCTGTTCGTCCACCCGGGACCGGCGGCCGGCGAGTCGGAGGGGCCCGGCTGGTGGCCCGCGATGGTGCCGTACGTCCAGCAGATGCACGCCGCCTGGTTCGCGTTCCGCGCCTTCGGCCGGCCGCGCCATCCGCGGCTGCGGGTGTGCTTCGCGCTGCTGGCCGGGCTGGCTCCGCTGCACGGGGAGCGCTTCGCCGCCCGGTCCGGCGGCCTGGAGGACGGGGACGTGGACCCGGGCGTCTTCGTCGACACGTCGTCCTACGGTCCGCGTGCCGTCGACGCGGTCGTCCGCGCCCTCGGCACCGGCGCCGTCGTCCAGGGCTCGGACCGGCCCTACGCGGAGCCGCCGCTGCATCCCGGGTTCGGTCTGGGCGGAGCGGCGGCGTACGCCTTCCGGATCGCCAATCCGCGGCGGCTACTCACTGGAAAGGGCTGATCCACAGAAGCAGTGAAGCTTCGAAATGTTTCGAAGTGAAATGCGAATGATGCGAGAGGGATTGACGCGCGCCGGGCGCCTCCTAGTATCCGTGCCGACCTCGCACACCTCTTAACCCGCACCCAAGAGGAGCGCATTTCACATGTCATGCCTACATCAAACACGAGCAGGGTGGCGCCGGGCGCCGGCGCTGGGGCTGCTCTCCGCGACCGTACTGCTGGCGACCGGCACCGCCACGGCCGTGCCCGTCGCCGAGCCCGGAGCAAGCGTCCGGGCCAGCACCCTGGGCGCCCAAGCGGCCCAGTCCGGGCGGTACTTCGGGACCGCGGTGGCCGCCGGGAAGCTCGGCGACAGCACCTACACGGGCATCCTGAACCGTGAGTTCAACATGGTCACGCCCGAGAACGAGCTGAAGTGGGACACCACGGAGCCCTCGCGCGGCTCGTTCAACTTCGCGCCCGCGGACCGGATCGCGAGCCACGCCTCGTCCAACGGGCAGCGGTTGCGCGGCCACACCCTGGTCTGGCACTCCCAACTGCCCGGCTGGGTCAGTTCGATCACGGACGCGAACACCCTGCGCACCGTGATGAACAACCACATCACCACGGTGATGAACCGCTACAAGGGCAGGATCCACTCCTGGGACGTGGTCAACGAGGCGTTCGCCGACGGCAGCAGCGGCGCGCACCGGGCCTCGGTGTTCCAGAACCTGCTGGGCGACGGCTTCATCGAGCAGGCCTTCCGCACCGCGCGGACGGCCGATCCCGCGGCCAAGCTCTGCTACAACGACTACAACATCGAGAACTGGACCGCCGCGAAGACGCAGGGCGTCTACCGCATGGTGCGCGACTTCAAGGCGCGGGGCGTGCCCATCGACTGCGTCGGCTTCCAGGCGCACTTCGGCACCGGCGGTCCGCCGTCGAACTTCCAGACGACGCTGTCGAGCTTCGCGGCGCTCGGTGTGGACGTACAGATCACCGAACTCGACATCGCGCAGGCGCCGTCGGCCGCGTACACGAACACCGTGCGGGCGTGCATGAACGTGTCGCGCTGTACCGGGATCACCGTGTGGGGCATCCGCGACACCGACTCCTGGCGCGCCGGGGAGAATCCGCTGCTGTTCGACGGCGGCGGCAACAAGAAGGCGGCCTACACGGCGACGCTGACCGCGTTGGGCGGCAGCGCGGCCACGGTGGCGGCGCAGTCCGCCGCGAGCACCCGCTCGGCCGGCTCGGCGGCTGCTCTGCCCTCCAACTTCGCCTGGAGTTCCAGCAGTGCGCTGATCGCTCCGAAGTCCGACTCGACGCACCCCAACATCGCCGGTATCAAGGACCCGTCGGTCGTGTACCACAACGGCAGGTACCACGTGTTCGCGAGCACCGCGAGCGCCTCCGGGTACAACCTGGTGTACCTCAACTTCACCGACTGGTCGCAGGCGGGTTCGGCCACGCACCACTATCTGGACCGCTCCGCGATCGGCACCGGGTACCGGGCCGCGCCGCAGGTGTTCTACTACGCGCCGCAGGGCCTGTGGTACCTCGTCTACCAGACCGGGAACGCCTCCTTCTCCACCAACCCGGACATCAGCAACCCGAACGGCTGGACCGCGCCCCGCCACTTCTACTCGGCGATGCCGGACATCATCAAGCAGAACATCGGCAACGGCTACTGGGTCGACATGTGGGTGATCTGCGACAGCGCCAACTGCTATCTGTTCTCCTCCGACGACAACGGCCATCTGTACCGCTCACAGACGACCGTCGGCCAGTTCCCGAACGGTTTCACCAACACGGTCATCGCGGCCCAGGACGCCAACAGATATGCCCTGTTCGAGGCCGCCAACGTCTACAAGGTGCAGGGCACCAACCAGTATCTGCTGCTCGTCGAGGCGATCGGGTCGGACGGGAAACGCTGGTTCCGTTCCTGGACCTCCACCAGTCTCGCCGGGTCGTGGACGGCGCTGGCCGCCACGGAGAGCAACCCGTTCGCCCGGGCGAACAACGTCACCTTCCCGGCCGGGGCCTGGACGCGGGACATCAGTCACGGCGAGATGATCCGCGCGGGGAACGACCAGACGCTGACGATCCCCGGCTGCAAGCTCCAGTACGTGTACCAGGGCCTCGACCCGAACGCGACCGGCGACTACAACACCCTGCCGTGGCGCCTGGGCCTGCTCACCCAGACCAACTCGCCCTGCTGACCGACGAATAGTTCTGGTAGTTCAGGTGATGTGCCGGGGTTCCGGGTCCTACGACCCGGTGCTCCGGCTCACCTCGCGGTCGCGCAGGCCGCGCGGGTCCACGACCTCGCGGATGAGCCGCAGTTCGGTCTCGTCGGGCAGCCGGGTCTCGGTGGCACCGCTCGCGTCGATCTCGAAGCCGGTGTTCGCCCGGACCTCGTCCGCGGTGACTCCGGGGTGCAGCGAGCGCACGCGCAGCTTCCCGTCCTCCCCGTAGTCGAGGACCGCCAGGTTGGTGATCACCACGCCCAGGTGGTGAAACCTCAGGCCCTTACCGCCTGCCCCGCGCGCGCGGTCGTTGCCCACCCCGCAGACCACGTCGACCTTCTCGACGAAGACCTTCGGGGTGTGCCGGGCCACCCAGTAGTCGGTGCGGTGGTTGGCCGTGTTGCCGGGAGCGCCGCGTACGCCGATGAGTTGGCGGGTGGGACGGCGCCAGTCGCCGATGAGGGAGATGTTCTGGTTCCCGTACCGGTCGATCTGGCTGGCTCCCATCATGCTCTGCCGACGGCCGCTGGCGACGATGTCGAAGACCTTCCGGTACGGCACCCAGCCCTCGACCACGCCTCCGTCGGCGGCTGTTCGGCCGAGCGGCGGCGGATCGCTCATGAAGTAGGCCTCGCCGTCGGTCAGAACGAGGTCCGGGCTGGTCGTCAGCCGGGCGAGGCGAGCGCCGATCGAGGGCAGCACACCGGCCGTGTGCGCGAGTATCTCCCCGGCGCCGCGCCATACGTCGGCGCAGGCGACGGCACACACTTCGGCGCGGGTGATCTCTGTCCGGGTCTGGGTGACCTCTGTGCGGGCCCGGCCGGTCTCCGTCTCGGCCGAGGTGCTCTCCGTCATCGTCCCTCCCCCTGTCGTCCGTCGCCGTTGGCGTGGAACTCCGCCACGGCCTCGTGGTACGCCTGTTCGTCGCCGTCGAGGAACGTCTTGCGGAACAGCTCCCAGGAGTCGGCGTCCCGGGCCGCCGACGCGTAGTGCGCCTGGAAGGCCTCGTCACGCGCGTAGTCGGGGTCGCAGGACGTGAAGTGGGCGCCTCGGGGCGCCTCGACGACCCCGTTGACGAAGAGACGGCTGATCAGCAGCGACTGCGCGGGCCCGCCGGCGAGCAGGCCTCCCGGCTCCACGATCCGCTCGGCGCTGACGTAGCAGCGGTCGGCAGCCATCGCGAACAGGTCGTCGAAGTACGGGTCCGGGCCCAGGTATTGGGCGTTGCCCGCCGCGTCGGCACGGTTGACGTGCACCAGGGCCACGTCGAGCCGCAGCGCCTTCATCGCGACGTACTCCTCGTCGTCGTACGGGGAGGCGATCGTCACGAGGTCGGGATTCATCGTGAGGACGTCGGAGCCGAGGCCCGCGCGCGTGGGCAGGAAGGACAGTCGGCTCGCGGCGGCCCGCAGGCCGGTGACGAACATGCCCTCGTCGTACTCGGCGGTCTCCACACCGCCCCGTTCCCGTACGGCGCGGAAGTGCGGGTCGAGCGCGATGCTGTCGAGCGAGACGAAGCCGTAGACGAGCTTGCGGACCCGGCCCGCCGCGCACAGCAGCCCCACATCCGGGCCGCCGAAGGAGACGACGGTCAGGTCGCGCGCGTCTCCGCGCAGGAGTTCACGCACCATGGCCATCGGTTTGCGCCGTGATCCCCAGCCGCCGATACCGATCGTCATGCCCGACTCGACGGCTCCGGCGACGTCCGCCAGGGACATCGACTTGTCGCCCATGGGCTGTTCCTCTCCCGCGTCCAAGTTATCCACAGCCTTACCTAGCAAACAATTGTTAGGTTACGTTGGGTCGACCGACAACCCCTCGGAAGCGGAAGGAGTCCCGGCATGAGCGCCCCCATCGCCCCCGTCCATCCGGCCCTGCACACCGCGCTGTGCGACCTGGTCGGTGTCCGGTACCCGATCGTGCAGACCGGCATGGGGTATGTGTCCGGACCGGAGTTGACGGCGGCCACGGCGGCGGCCGGTGGGCTCGGCATCCTGGCCAGTGCGACGCTCTCGCTCGACGAGACCCTCGATGCGATCCGGGCCGTACGGGAGCGCACGGACGCGCCGTTCGGGGTGAACATGCGCGGTGACGCACCCGACGTCCTGGAGCGGGGCCAACTCCTGGTGCGCGAGGGCGTGAGGATCGCGTCCTTCGCGCTCGCGCCGCACGAACGCGTCATCCGGGAGCTGAAGGACTCCGGGCTGGTGGTCATCCCGTCCATCGGCGCCCGTCGGCACGCGGAGAAGGTCCAGGCGTGGGGCGTGGACGCGGTGGTCGTGCAGGGCGGTGAGGGTGGCGGGCACACCGGTGGTGTCCCCACCTCGATCCTGGTCCCGCAGGTCGTGGACGCCGTCGACATCCCGGTCATCGCGGCCGGGGGGTTCCGCGACGGGCGGGGGCTGGTGGCCGCGCTCGCCCAGGGTGCCGTGGGCATCGCGATGGGCACGCGGTTCCTGCTGACCAGCGACAGCACCGTACGGGACTCGGTCAAGGCCGAGTATCTCGAGCGGGGCGTCACCGACACCGTGGTCACCCCGGTCCTCGACGGCATCCCCCAGCGCGTCCTGCGCACCGAGGCGGTGGAACGGCTGCTGCGGGAACGGGCGCCTGCGCGGCTCGTGCGTTCACTGCGGCACGCCGTCGCGTTCCGGAAGGTCTCCGGGACCTCGTGGTCCGACCTGGTTCGCGAGGGGCTGGCGATGCGGCGCAGCCATGAACTGGGCTGGTCCCAGGTCGTGATGGCGGCGAACACTCCGATGATGCTGCGGGCCAGCATGGTCGACGGCCGCACGGACCTCGGCACCCTGGCCTCCGGCCAGGTCGCGGGCGTCATCGACGACCTGCCCAGCTGCGCGGAACTCGTCGAACGCATCGTCGCGGAGGCGGACGCGGTCCTCACCCGCCTGACCAAGGCCGGCGGAGCACAGGGCGAACGGTGACCAGGACAGGCACGGTGACCAGGACGGGAGAGAGCGCATGGGCACGGAAATCATCAGGGCCACCGTCGACGAGCGCGGTGTCGCCGAGGTGGTCGTCGACTGCCCGCCGGTCAACGCCCTTCCGGTGGCGGGCTGGTACCAGCTGGCGGAGACGGTCGAACAGCTCGGCCGCGACCCTGTCGTCCGGGTGGTGCTGCTGCGTGCCGAGGGCCGCGGCTTCAACGCCGGTGTGGATGTCAAGGAGTTGCAGGCCGACACCGGCCACGCCGCCCTCATCGGGGCGAACCGTGGCTGCTTCGCCGCGTTCGCCGCGGTCTACGACTGTGCGGTGCCCGTCGTCACGGCGGTCCACGGATTCTGTCTCGGCGGCGGGATCGGTCTGGTCGGCAACTCGGACGTGATCGTCGCGGCCGAGGACGCGTACTTCGGGCTGCCGGAGGTGGACCGGGGCGCGCTGGGTGCCGCGACGCACCTCTCGCGTCTCGTCCCGCAGCACCGGGCCAGGGCGATGATGTACACCTGCGCGACCGCGTCCGCCGCCGAACTGCACGCCTTCGGCTCGGTGTTCGACGTCGTACCGGCCGACCGCCTCCGGGACCGGGCCCTGGAGGTCGTGGCCGACATCGCCGGCAAGAACCCGACGGTGATCCGTGCCGCCAAGGAGGCCTTCAACGGCATCGACCTCTGGGACGTCAAACGCAGCTACCGCTACGAACAGGGCTTCACCTTCGAGATCAACCTCTCGGGCGTCGCCGCCGAGGTCCGCGACACCTTCGGCAGCCGTACGGACGGGGAGGGGTGAACCGTGGACCTCACCTGGAGCCCGGAGGAGCAGGCCTTCCGGCAGGAGGCGCGGGAGTGGCTCGCGGCGAACGTGCCGCGGAACCCGCTCCCGTCCGGTGACACCCGCGAGGGGTTCGCCGCCCATCTGGAGTGGGAGCGCACGCTGTTCGAGGCCCGCTGGTCGGTGGTGTCCTGGCCCGAGGCGTACGGCGGGCGGGACGCGTCTCTGTGGCAGTGGCTGGTGTTCGAGGACGAGTACTACCGGGCCGGGGCGCCCGCCCGGGTCACCCAGAACGGCATCTTCCTGCTGGCCCCGACCGTCTTCGCGTTCGGTACGGAGGAGCAGCAGCGGCGCATCCTGCCGAGGATGGCCGCCGCGCAGGATCTCTGGGCACAGGGCTGGTCCGAGCCGGGGGCGGGGAGCGATCTCGCCGCGATCCGTAGCCAGGCGGTCCGTGACGAGGGGGCTGGCGGGTGGCGGCTGAGCGGCCAGAAGACGTGGACGACCCGTGGCGCCTTCTGCACCCACCTGTTCGGGCTCTTCCGTACGGATCCGGAGGCGGAGCGGCATCGCGGGCTCACGTACTTCCTTGTCCCGTTGGACGCGCCCGGTGTCACCGTCCGGGGCTTCGAACGCCTCGACGGTGACGAGGGGTTCGCGGAGGTGTTCCTCGACGACGTCCTCGTGCCCGACGCGGATGTGCTGGGCGGGGTCGGGGAGGGCTGGCGGGTGGCGATGGCTACGACGGGGTCCGAGCGCGGGCTGACGCTGCGCTCCCCCGGGCGGTTCCTGCACAGCGCCGAGCGACTGCTCGATCTGGCGCGGGCGAAGGGGATGGGGATGGAGACGGGGGCGGGGGCGGGTCCGCTTCGGGACCGGGTCGTGCAGGCGTGGATCGAGGCCCAGGCGTACGAGCTGTTCACCCTGGAGCAGGTCACCTCGATCGTGGAGGGGCGGCCGGTCGGTGCGGAGTCCAGCCTGAACAAGCTGTTCTGGTCCCAGCTGGACATCGCCCTGCACGAGACGGCGGCCGAACTGCTCGGGCCCGAGGCCGAGTTGGACAGTTCCTGGAGCCGAGGCTTCCTCTTCTCCCTGGCGGGTCCCATCTACGCCGGCACGAACGAGATCCAGCGCAACATCGTCGCCGAGCGGCTGCTCGGCCTGCCGAGGAGGTGACCGGAAGCGATGCGCTTCGCCGTAGCGGAACGGGACGCGGCTCTCGCCGAGGCGGCCTGTGAGGTGCTGGCCAAGCAGGCCGGCGCCGAGCAGATCCGGGCGGGGTGGCCGGAGGGCCGCGTGGAGGCTGTGGACGCGGTGTGGCGGACCTTGGCGGGGGTGGGGATCACCGGTGCGCTGGTCCCCGAGCGCGTAGACGGGCTCGGGCTCGGGCTCGACGAGAACGCGGTTCCGCCGCTGATGGAGGCCCTCGGCCGCAGCGGCCTGCCGGTACCGGCCGCCGAGACGGTGGCCGTCGGCGCCCCGCTGCTCGCCGCAGCGGGCGCCCCTCAACTCCCGTCCGTACTAAGGGGATCGGCGTTGTTCACGGTGTCGTTCGCCATGGGCGCCCCGGTCCCCTTCGCCGCACGCGCCGACCTGGTCGCCGTACCCGACGGCGACGGGCTGCGCCTGTACGCGCGCGACGAGGTGGAGTTGGAGCCGGTCGACTCGGTGGACGGTTCCCGGCGGCTGGCCCGGGTCAACGCCCCGGCAGGCGGTGGGCTGTTGCTGGCCGAGGGGCCTGGCGACCTGGCCGTCGCCTACCGGCGCGGGGTGCTGGCCACGGCCGCGCTGCTGATCGGGCTCGGTGAGCGGATGCTCGAACTGACCGTGGCTCATGTCCGGGAGCGTCACCAGTTCGGCGTACCTGTTGGCTCGTTCCAGGCGGTCAAGCACGCCTTGGCCGATGTGGAGTTGGCGCTGCGCTTCGCCCGGCCGGCGGTCCTCGCGGCGGGCTGGGCGCAGGCGGCCGGGGATCCGGAGTCCGCCGTACGGACGTCGATGGCGAAGGTGCTCGCCTCGGACGCGGCCCGAAAGGCGGCCCGTACGGCGATCCAGTGCCACGGCGCCATGGGGTACACGACGGAGTACGACCTCCACCTGTACGCCAAACGGGCCTGGGCGCTGGCCGCGGACTGGGGCGGGCCCGCACAGCACCGGGAGTTCATCGCGCGGCGGCTCGAACTCGGCATCGTCGGCGAAGGAGCGGGCACGTGAGCGGAATCTGTCGGGGTCGGGGCGTCCGCATCACCCGAGCGGGCCGGAGTCCAGGCCACGAGGAGGCCCTCGTGCCGGTCGCCGAAGGGGCCCAGCACGCGGTCCCCCACCCGGGCGAGTCCGCGAAAGCGGTGACCGACGAGATCAAGACGACCGGCGGCAGCGCTGTCGCCGGCCCCGGCATCGTCAGCAAGGGAGCGGGCGCATGAGAGGGATCTGTCGGGACCGGGTCGTCGTCGTCACCGGAGCGGGGCAGGGGCTGGGGCGTGAGCATGCCCTCGCGCTGGCGGCGGAGGGGGCCTTGGTCGTGGTCAACGATCTGGGCGAGGCGGCGAAGGCGGTGGCCGAGGAGATCGGGGCGGCCGGGGGTACCGCTGTCGCCGACCTGGGGGACGTCAGCGACTGGGGGTACGCGGAGCGGTTGGTCGGGCGGGCTGTAGGTGAGTTCGGGGCGCTGCACGCGCTGGTGAACAACGCGGGCATCAATCGGGACCGGATGCTGGTCTCCATGACCGAGGCCGACTGGGACCTGGTCCTGAAGGTCGACCTCAAGGGGCACGCGGCGCCGTTGCGACACGCGGCCGCGTACTGGCGGGAGTTGAGCAAGCAGGGACGGCCGGTCGACGCCCGGGTCGTCAACACCACCTCGGGCGCGGGGCTGATGGGCAGCGTCGGCCAGGGCAACTACGGTGCCGCGAAGGCGGGTATCGCGGCGCTCACTGTGATCGCCGCCGCCGAACTGGCGCGGTACGGCGTCACCGTGAACGCCATCGCTCCCTCCGCCCGCACGCCGATGACCGAGGCGGTCGCGGCCTTCGCCGAGCAGATGCGCGCGCCAGAGACCGGCTTCGACGCACCGCACCCCGGCAACGTCTCCCCGCTGGTGGTGTGGTTGGCCTCGGCCGAGTCGTCCGATGTCACCGGGCGGGTCTTCGAGGCCGAGGGTGGCACGATTGCCGTTGCCGACGGCTGGCAGCATGGGCCTCGGCGGGTACGCGACCGTCGCTGGTCGCCGGGCGAGGTCGGCGTGGCGGTACGGGAGTTGCTCACCGACGTGGCCTCGCCGGCGCCGGTGTACGGCGCCTGAGTGCGGCCTGTTGTGGTGGGCCTCGAGACCTTTTTCGCCCCCGCCGCCCTTACCCGTTCCCATCCCGGGGGGGGGGGGGGCCCCCCCCCCCCCGCCCCCCGGGC